>NZ_JANSHG010000069.1:0-12294 GCF_047461555.1 Synechococcus sp. WC101 | reverse complement strand
CTCTTGCCTGTGTGTACTGCCCTCTATGCCTACGGCTTCAATTACCTGGAGTGCCAGTGCGGCTACGACCTGGGGGCAGGGCAACCCCTGGTCAGCCTCTATCACCTGATCAAACTGGCGGACGGGGCAGATCGGCCGCAGGAGGTGCGGGTTCAGGTGAAGCTGCCCCGCCAAGATCCGCGGGTGCCCTCGGTGTACTGGATCTGGAAGTCGGCGGACTGGCAGGAGCGGGAGACCTATGACATGTACGGCATCATCTTTGAGGGACACCCCAACTTGAAGCGGATCTTGATGCCGGAAGACTGGATTGGGTGGCCGCTGCGCAAGGACTATATCACGCCTGACTTCTATGAGTTGCAGGACGCTTACTAGGGGGGATCCCTTAACCGGCTGAGCAGCGTTCGCAGGACGTGAGAGAAATGTGGCCTTTTTTGCTCTTGGCAATCTACGCAGGGGGAGTTTGGTACTCAGCCCGCAAGGCGGATCGCATCTACTCAGGCTCTGGAAAGTGGGCGGTGTCGGCCCTCTGGCCACTGCTGCTCTTGACCAACCGCCAGTTTCGCCAAAATTGGCGTCGTCCCTTGAACAAGTGAGTCTATCCCCATTGGTAAGCCCTTCTAGGCAAGACTTAGGCTTGGGCAATCCGGATTTGCCCTTGTCGCCCTCGCAGGCCGACCGGAGGTTGCCAGAGCTGATCGGCAGCCGCATTCGCGCCCGAGGACCCGTGACCTTTGCCCAGTTCATGGAGTGGGCCCTCTACGAGCCAGGTCTGGGTTACTACGAGCGGGAGCATCTCCCCCTCGGCTGGGACTATCGCACCTCCCCTCACTTGGCGGCGGATTTTGCCCAACTGTTGGCTGAGCAGATCTTCCAGTTCTGGCACATTTTGGGATCCCCTCCCCATTTTGCGGTGATTGAGATGGGGGCGGGCAGCGGGCGCCTGGCCGAAGATTGGCTGGCCTATGTGTGCTCCAATTGGCCCGACTTCTGGCAAGCCCTGGAGTACGGGATCCTCGAGCGCTCTGCTTTTTTGCGGCGGCTACAGCAGGAGCGCTTGGCCGGCTATGGCGAGAAGGTGCGCTGGCTAGAGTGGGACGAGATCCCAGATGGTTCGGTAACCGGCTGTTTTTTTTCCAACGAGCTGGTGGACGCCTTCCCAGTCCATCGGGTGCAGGTGCAGGCGGGGGCCTTGCGAGAAATCTACGTGGATTGGGCGGAGGGGGAGGGCTTCCGAGAAGTGTTAGGGGATCTCTCTACGCCCGCGCTGGAAGCGTACTTTGCCCGCCTGGGGATCCCGATTGCCACCTATCCCTCCGGCTACCAAACGGAGGTCAACCTCAAGGCCCTAGAGTGGCTCCAGCTTCTGGCCCGCAAGCTGCGGCGGGGCTACGTGCTCACCCTTGACTACGGCCACACCGCCCAGCGCTACTACAGCCCCCAGCGCTTCCAGGGCACGCTCCTGGCCTACCGCCAACACGGCACCTACGCGGATCCCTATGTCTGGGTGGGATCCCAAGATCTCACTGCCCACGTGGACTTTACCACCTTGCAGCAGGTGGGGGAGTCTCTGGGGCTCAAGTGCCTGGGCTTCACCCAGCAGAGCTGCTTTTTGGTGAACCTGGGATTGGCGGAAAGGCTGGCCGCCCTCGGCCAAGTTGGCGACGAGGGGGGGGATCTGGGCCAGGTGTTGCAACGGCGACATGCCCTTCACGCTCTGCTGGATCCGCTGGGGTTGGGGAGCTTTGGGGTGTTGCTGCAGGCCAAGGGCTTGAGCGAGGCGGAAGCGGCCCAGCCGCTGCAGGGCTTTGTCGAGCCGGAGCTACACTTATGAACCTCACCTTTTGGGTGGGCCTATCGGCTGCTGCTCTGACCACTGCCAGTTTCTTCCCGCAAGCCTGGAAAACTTGGCATAGCCAAAAGGCGGACGATTTTTCTTGGAGCTACCTGCTGCTGTTTGGGGCAGGGATCCTGATGTGGGATCTGTACGGCCTGTTGCGCCAAGATGCGGTCATCCTGCTTGCCAACACGGTAACCCTGGCGCTGGTGGGAGTGATTATCCTAACCAAACTGAGAACCTCGGCTCGCTAGGGGGAGAGGGGAGTTGCTCTGCATCTGGCCTGGGTTTTAGGCCTTGCTTGCCTAGAACTCCTCCTGACTAAGGGATCCAGGCCAGTGCGCTGCTGCTCAGCGGCAGGCGGCGACGGCTGTTGGGGATCGGCAGCCCATCTTGCAAGTCCACCAGCCACACTTGCCCGCTGCGGATCGCTTGCCCAGTGCGGCTAAAGGGGGCCCAGGGATCCGGGATCTCCTCTTGCAAGGGCTCCAAAAGCGTGTAGGCCAACAGGCGGCCGTCAGGGGAAAGGCTGAAGTCCAGCTCAAAGGGATAGTCGGCCCGCCCCACCTCTACGGTCTTGCCCGCCGGGGCCGCGCCGCCGCTGCCGAACACCACTGCCAGCAAGCGGGGGGACTCGGTGTAGGCCAGAGATGCCAACGCGCCCTCACCAACAAACTCGGCCTCGCTGACCAAGCCGTAAAAGACGGGTGCCCTCGGCGAAAAAGCTCCTTTGGTTACGGATCCCTCGGTAACCCAAATCTCCTCGCTGGTGCCGGTATTGCTGACGATAAAGAGGCTGCGGGTGTAGTCGGGATTGAAGCGCAGCAAAGCCCCGAAAGCCCCATCGGGACGGATGGCCAAGGTTTGGCCGAACTGGGCCAAAAAGCTCTCCGCTGCCGCCCGCGGCTGCAAGGGCACAATCCCCACCCCCTGCCCCTGGGAGATGAGCAGGCTGCTCTCATCAGGGCTGATGAAAAAGTCTCCCCCCAAAGCCGTATCCAGATCCAGCCGCTCAAAGGGATCCCGGCTCCTTTTCTGGATCCACAGTTCCGTCTGGACGGGAGCCAGGGGATCCCGTTGCAGGGGGATCCGCTCCGCTACCACCAGCTCCCCCGTCGGCGAGACCTGGAAGCGCAGGTTTTGGTAGCCCTGGTGGTCCAGCAGCAACCGGGAAGACAGATCCTCCAGATCCAGGCGGTAGAGATCCTGCTGCTGGATGGTGCTGGCGGTGGCAAAGTAGTAGACGAAGCGGCCATCGGCGCTGGGCTGCATCTGGGTAACCTTCAGCCCCGCCGGCGTCAGCAAAGTGGTGGATCCCGTCTCCAGGTTAAAGAGCAACAGCCGCCCCCGTTGGTCTGCTTCCGTGCCGATCCCCAACAACTGCCGATCCGGCGTGCGAAACTCGCCCTCAAAAGGCCGCGCCATGGGCTGGCCCCGCTCATCCACGGCTGCCTGCAGGCGCACCCGGTAGGTCTGGCCGTAGGGGGCCGGCTCTGTCAGCGTCCAAAAAAAGCGGCGGCCCAGCTTGCGCATCCGGCCCGGCAGAGGCGGCTGGATCTCCAGGTTGGCCGCAACGCTGTCCGCATCCATAGGGCGGTTGAAGGTCAGCACCATCTGCAGTTCCTGGGATCCCACCCGCTGCTGTTGCCAGTTAAAGTCCCGCACATAGGGGGCCGTGTGGTTGCCCAGCAAAAATAAGATCACCCCAACCGCCAAGTTGCAGAGGGTGATCCCGGCCACCCAGCGATCCAGGGGCTGGGTCAGCCCTCGCTGCAGAGCTGCATAGAAGCGACGTGCCGGCCAGGCAGACATCCGAGTCGTACAGTTTTCGACCTCTCAAACCAGATTAAGACACTTCCCAGGCACTCCGCGCCACTGCCCTCACCCCCAACCCCTCTCCCAGAGGGAGAGGGGAGTTGGGATTGGTCGGGAACGGGAAAACGGCTCTACTGCAGCATGACGAATAGAAAGTCTTCCAACGCCGTCAGGAAGGTCAGCACCTCGTCAGTTGCCTGTTCTTCCGTCAGGGATCCCAACTCGACGACCCGCTGAATCAGCTTTGCCACCGGAGTTGGCCCCTGCAGCAGCGGGGCCAGCCATTTCACCTTCTCGGCAGGGATGCGGATCCGCCCGTGGGTGGCCCCTGTCCACTGCATTTCGTAGGTGCAGTTCTCTTGCAGGGCCTTGTTGTACTCCTGGTGGAAGCGAGCGTTGTCCATCAGCAGGGGGTTGAATTGCACGGATCCCGCCAACCAATCTGCATCCGTCCAAGGTAGCACCAGGGAAGAGCCGGCGTGCTCGGCCCAAAAGTCGATGAGGCGATGGGCAGGCCGGATCAGCTCGTAGAGGTGCAGCCGCTCCATGACGCTGAGGGTTTCCAGCCGTTGCCGCACAAACTCCGGCACTTGCTTAAAGAGAGACTCCAGCGACCAGTCGGGCATATCCACCAGGCTTAAAAAGCCCAACCCCGCCTGCTGCAACATGCCAAACACCTCGGGGATCGTGAATCCCTTGTCGTTGGAGAGCAGATAGTTGTTCATGATGGCGGCATCTTCGGTATAGCTGGCCGGGTTCCACAGCACCGCCTTGGCCACCTCTTCCTGCAGGGATCCCATGAACTCCCGCACATGTTGCGCCCCCACCGCCGGCGGGACGTCGAATTGCCCCACCTTTTGCAAAGCTGCCTGCAGGCGGAGAAACACCTGGCGTTGGCGGCGGCTGTGGAGATTGGCGCGAATGATGCCCTCGGGCTTGAGGACTTTTTTCATCGCCCGCAAGCCCTCAGTGGGATCCGCCAACAAATACAAAACATCGTTCAGGCTGATGAAATCGAACTGGATCCCCAGGCGATCCAGCTCCAGCACGTTGAGGACGTAGCACTGGACATCGGTGAAGCCGTGGTGCCGCAGGCGTTCCTCGGTGAGCTTGACCGAAGCCGGCGACAGATCACAGGCCACGATCTGGGCGCCCGGATTGGCCTCCGCCATCATCAGCGTCTCCCAGCCGGAGCCACAGCCGGCGTTGAGCATCACCTTGCCCTCGGACGGGACGAGGGCGTGGGTGCGTAGGTACTGGGCGGTGGTATAGCTCATCTTGAACATCTCCCCCAGGGCATTGCGGGCCGACTGCGAGAGGGGCACGTTGGGGTAGGGCAGAGCCTCGTAGAGGCTGAGGGCCCGGTCTGCAGCCGAGAGGGCGGATCTGGTCATACGCAGAGGAAAAGCTCAACAGAGAGCGAGAGAGCGGTCGATGCAAAGGCAGGATGAATTTATGATTGAGTGTAGCCGTTGAGGGATCCGCTCAGAACTGGCTATGACTGCTGCTGCTTTGCCCCGTCGCCGCTCCCGTTTCTCCCTGGCAGGCACCCTGGCCGCCGTGGGCGGGGCGCTGCTGTGCGGGATCCTGGTGGTGCGGCTGCAGGTGCCGATGCTGGAGCGGATCAACCTAGAGGCCCTGGAAAATGCCGAGGCCCGCAAAAACCGCAACATCGCCCTGGCCACCACCCTGGGCTGGCTGGGCTACCGCAACCTGGGCGCCTCCTGGCTGTGGCTGGAGCTGATCCAGTACTACGGCGACGCCCCTGCTCGTGCCCAAACCGGCTACGGCCTCGCCTACGAGTACTTCGACCACATGCTGCGACTGGATCCCAACTTTTTCTTGGGCTACCGGCTGTCTAGCTTGGTGTTGGCCTATCGGGCCGGCCAGCCGGAAAAAGCTGTCGAGATTTTGGATCGCGGCCTGCAGCAGTTTAACCCCCAAAACAATCCCGACGCCTGGCGGCTCTACGTGGATCGCGCCTTGATCAACTTCATGTTTTTGGGGGATGCGGAAGCGGGCCGCCGCGACTACTACCAAGCTGCCGCCTGGCGGGAACAGGTGGGCCTGCCCGGCGACGACTTTCGCCAACTGGGGGACAACATCGCCCGCAGCCCCCTCAGCCGCCGTTCCCGCTTCGATGTCTGGCTGAGCGTGTTCAATGCCACCAGCGACCGGGATACCCGCCAGTTTGTTCTGGAACAACTGACCCAATTGGGGACGGTGCTGCGGACGCTGCCCACCGGCGAGATCGAGATTCTCCCACCTCCTCTGCCCGATTTTCCCGAGGAAGAGCCCTACCGCTTGCGCCTGTAATTCCAATCCCCTAACTGGGCAAAGATTGCGCTCTAGGGTTGTGACGTTGCCCCAAGAGGTGAGCTAAACTCTAACCCAAATTGTCATCCTGGAAGCCGTCTTCTTCACAGGACCGATCCCTGCGTCAGAGAATCTGCTCTCTCTGGCGCAAGCGAAGTGTTGCTCCCGCTGCCTCTCCTCGAAGAAGGGGCGGCTATCGTTCTTGCTTCCGGTTCGTGAAGACGCTCCAGGCTTTCGGTAAGTTCCCGCAGCTTCCCCATTTCTTATTATTTCTTAACTTTTGTTGTTCTGCACAATAGGAGTGATCCCCATGGCCTCAAGAACTTCTCTCCTGATGATGGCGGCTGTCCTTTCGGGCAGTTGGTTTGTCCTCCCTGCAGCGGCCCAATCTTCTGGGACAGCGCGAGTACGGTCGGTGGTGGATGGGGACACCTTTTGGGCAGACTTGAACGGCAGGCCAACCCGTTTTCGTCTTGCCTATGTGGATGCCCCAGAGCTGACGCAAGGGCGCTGGGGGCGGCTCTCGCAGGAAGCTTTGCAAAGCCTGCTGCCGCCGGGATCCCTGGTGCAGGTGGATACTCTCTACGTCACGCCAGAAGGGCTGCACATTGCCCAGGTGTACAACGCCGAGGGTTTGGTGAATTTGGAGATGTTGCGCCAGGGGCAGGCGGTGGTTTATGAGCGCTTTTTGTACGGGGCCAACCGGGAGCGCTACTTGGAAGCTCAAGAATTGGCCCAGGCGGCGCGACGAGGTTTTTGGCAGCAACGCAATCCGGTGATGCCCTGGGAGTTTCGGGAGACAGCCGCGCAAACCTCAGCCTTTGCGGGATCCAACGTTTTGGACGGCTCCTTCCTGCGGGAAAACCCGGCAGCGGCTGCGGGCGTGGGCATTGCCACCGCGGTGGTGATGGTGGGCTTGAGCAAGCTGCTGTGGAGAAAGCCCAGCCGGCAGAGGGTGAGCATCCGCCAGATGGAGCGGGATCTCAAACAACTGCAGCGCAGCCTGGCCACAACGCTGGCCAGCCGCAAGCAACTGGAACGGCAGTACGATCAACTGCTGCAAAAGGCCGAGGATTGGTTTGTCAGAGCCCAAAAGGCCAGCCAACATGACCAGGACGAGCTGGCGCGCCAGGCTTTGGTGCAGCGGAACCAACACATGAGTGCTGCAGAGGCGGTTCGCAAATCTTTGGATGAAGTTGAAGCGCAGGCGGCAACCCTCCGCGAAGGCATTTCTCGCCTGGAAAGCCAGATCGCGCTGGCCAAGCTGGAACGGGAGATGAACAACTAAGCCTGGGGCGGCGGCTTAAGATGGGGGAGCATCTACCTAGTGAGCCAACTGACAATGGCGATGAAGGCAAGAGTATCCCCTCTTTTAGCTGCCCTGCTGTTGGTGCTGCTTTGGCTTGGGATCCCCCTTGGATCTGAGTCAGCGAATGGGGCAGCGGCGGCGAGTGCCAAGATCGATCCTGAGATTGACCGGCTGTTTGAGGAAGCCTTTGCTGCCACCAACCGGGGAGATTTTGCCCGGGCAGAGGCCTTTTGGAGCCAATTGTTGCAGCGCCAGCCCGACAACCCGGCCCTGTGGAGCAACCGAGGCAACGCCCGCGTCAGCCAGAACCGCTTGCAGGAGGCTTTGGAGGACTATGCTGAGGCCATTCGCCTGGCTCCCAACGCACCAGATCCCTATCTAAATCGGGGGACGGCTTTGGAGGGGCTAGGGCGCTGGCAGGAGGCCATTGCCGATTATGAGCGGGTGTTGCAGTTGGATCCCAACGATGCGGCAGCCTACAACAACCGGGGCAATGCCGAGGCAGCGCTGGGAGAGTGGCAGCAGGCCCTGGCCGATTACCGTCGCGCCACGGAGCTGGCTCCTGACTACGCCTTTGCCCAGGCCAACTACGCCCTCTGCCTTTATCAGGTGGGAGAAACGGAAGCTGCCTTGCGCCTGATGCGGGCTTTGGTGCGCAAGTACCCGAAGTTCCCGGATATGCGGGCTGCCCTCAGCGCTGTTCTTTGGGTGCAAGGCCGGCAGGGAGAAGCAGAAAGCCAATGGGTGGCTGTGCAAGGGCTGGATCCCCGCTATGCCGACCTGGAGTGGGTGAAAACCGTCCGTCGTTGGCCACCGGCGATGGTGGCAGCCCTGGAGCGCTTCCTTTCTCTGCGTTGAAGAGCTGTCAGCAGACTCCCCTGCAACTCTGGATCGCAGCAATTCTTAATCTCATCTCAATTGAGAGGAGACATCGATCCTAGAAAGGAAAAGCCCCCACGACTCCCTCAAAAGAGGAAACGGGGCGGGCGCAGTGCCTCAGTCTAAATCGAAATAACAACATTGCCATCTTTGAGTTATGGTTTCGGACTTGGCTCTGCGCATTGGCGAAGCGGTTGCTAGGGATCCCCGCAGCCAGAGGCTCAGGTTGCAGCCTGTCTGGGGGGGCGGGGATTGCCTAAATTGGGATCAGGACAACTGAGGATCCCGGCAGCCAGCTCAACCCAAGCCCAAGAGAACGCGAAGGGATCCCGACGGTTTCGATAGACTGTGAGAGGGACAGTGTAAAAAATTGCTTCCTCGAGCTTCCTCCCGCTCTGCTGTGTTTCAGTTCTATCGCGGCGTGTGGTACTGACGTGAGTGCAATGGCCTTTTTCTCTCGCTATTCTTTCCTCTCTCCTGGTTGGAGGAGGGCACTACGAGCTCAGGGGAGCTGGGCAGGG
This sequence comes from Synechococcus sp. WC101, assembly GCF_047461555.1. Lineage (NCBI taxonomy): Bacteria > Bacillati > Cyanobacteriota > Cyanophyceae > Synechococcales > Synechococcaceae > Synechococcus > Synechococcus sp. WC101. Next base: position 3,620 of record NZ_JANSHG010000069.1, on the reverse strand, counting down.
CTGTTGCTCATGGCTCTACAGCTTGGGCAGCCCGCCGTGGCTCAGACAGAGACCCAAGTTTGGAGTGGCACTGGCCAGATCTTGAGCGGTCAGGGGCAAGGGGCCACGGTGCAACTGGTTCTGGAAACCGGTGGCGGACGCATTTGGACGCAGTCGGGGCCGGCGTTGGATGCGCCCTTTTCCGGCGGGCAGATTTCGGTTACCAGCGGCGACGGCACCTGGCAGATCCAACCGCAAGGGGATCAGTTGCTGGTGACCTTTTACCGCGGCGAGCAGATCATCCGCTGGCAACTGCGCCCCGTCGGCGAGGTTCCAGCCTCTTCTCCTCCTGTGCCATCCAGCTCCTTGATCGGCGACACCGCCCAACCGCTGGCTCTGCCTGTGCAAGAGCTGGTCGTTCCCATCCAGAATTTGCCTAACAATCGCTGAGGGATCCCGCGGGCAGGTCTCCCGGTTCAGACATAAGTAAACTACTCGGCTCCGACCGCCCCCCTTCCAGCCCCCTGCCCCTGCCCCCCTGCCCCCCGTATACGGGGGGCAGGGGGGCGGGGGGATTGAGGGGGGCTGGTTTACAGCAGCCCCCAAAAGCGCAATTACATTTGCCCCGTTGTAGTCTGCGTCCCCTTCCCAACCACAAGCCGGGTTGACACAACGGAAGCGCTTCCTTTCCCGTTGCCCAATCCACAGGCACTGGTGGCAGGTCTGTGAGCTGTAGGCAGGCGGCACCAACACAACCCGGATCCCTGCTCTTGCTGCCTTGTACTGCACAAACTGCCGCAACTGGTAGAACGCCCAACTATTCGACCGCCGGCGCTCCGTCTTGCTACGCGGCTGTTGGTTGACACGCTCCCGGATCCCGGTCAGGTCTTCCAAGGCAATAAAGCTGTGGGTTGCCTGCACCCTCGACACAATCGCTTTGGAGATGCAGTGATTAACCCAGGTTTGGAAGCGTCTCTCCCGGCCAGACAACCGTTGCAAGAGCTGCCGGCACCGCCGCCGACTAGACTTTGTGCCCTTACTGGCCTTGCGTTGGAGAACCGCTCTCAACCGGGAGTAGTGGTCTCTGACCCGGCTCAACTGCTGTCCACTCCAGTTATCCCCCTCTGAGGTGTGTGCAATATCTGTTCTGCCCAAGTCCACTCCAATCGCCTTGGGGGTGTTCTGGGGCTCCGGCAGGTCATGCTCGACGCAAATCTGGATGTAGTAGGAACCGTCCTGCCGTTTGACCAGGGTGGCCGCTTTTGGGTGGGTGCCGGCCAGCATGCCCCGTTGGTAGTTACCCATGGCCAGCTCAAACCGTTCCTGCCCCTCAACCGTAGTTAGCGATACCGTCCAGTCTTTTTCACGGAACGAGAAGATGCGGGCATCGTAGGTGACGAAGCCCGCCTTGAACGCCTTGACTGGACGGTTCTTTTGCTTGGCAACCTTGCGCGACCCCGCCACCCGCCTGCATACCTGCCCCGCCAGATTACTGGATAACCCAAAGCGAGCGCGTATCTCGTAATAGCAAAGGGAATGGAGTTTGACTGCGTTAACGACTTTCTCTGGTGTGCTTTGGTTGACCCAGTTCAGTGCCTGCGCAAAGGCGTCCAGAGTCGCATCCAACTTGGCGGCCTGCGCCTCAGACACCTTGAGCTTGCAGGAGATAGTCAGGGTTTGGGTCATACTGTTACTGTACCTTATGGGAACGCGTTCCTCCCAGCCCTGACCGGCCCGGCCCCCGGCCCCCCACTCCCCCCGTATACGGAGGGGATATAGGGGGGTACAGGGCGGGTCTCCCGCGGTTTCTAGATGAAGGGATTAGGGGTGCTCCTGCTTTGCCTGTTGCCAGAGGGCCTCTAACTCCGCGAGGGTGAGTCTTTGGAGAGGGGAGGCTTGGCCGCTGCTAGGCAATGCCGCTTCTGCTGGTTGCCGCGCCAGCTCTTCCAGGCGCAAAAAGCGGCGGGCAAAGCGCAGGTTGGTTTGGGTCAAGGCCTGTGCGGCATCCAGCCCATACCAACGGCCCAAATTGACCAGAGCAAACAGCAGATCCCCCAACTCGGCTTCTTGTCGCGCCGGGTCAGGGGGATCCCGTTCCAGCTCTCGGCGCAGTTCGGCCTCTTCCTCGCGCACCTTGGCCCAGATCCCCTCCACCGTCGGCCACTCAAATCCCGCTCCCACCACCTTTTGGGAGATCTTCAGGGCGGCCATCAGGGGGGGCAAACTTTCGGCGTAGTGGAGCAGTTTCTGGCCGAGGGTTTGCTGCGGCTGTTCCTTCTGCTTGATGTCTTCCCAGGAGCGGTGCAACTCAGAAAGGCTGGAACTATCTGACTGCGGAGCCTCCCCAAATACATGGGGGTGACGGCGGATCAGCTTATCGGCAATCCGCGCGGCTACAGTTTCCAGGTCGAAGTGGTTTCGCTCGGCAAAGATCTGGGATTGCAACACCACCTGCAGCAACAGATCCCCCAGCTCTTCGGCAATCGCTGCCGGATCCCCGGCCCGAATGGCCGCCACCGTCTCGTAGGCTTCTTCGAGGATATAGGGAGTGAGCGACTCAGGCGTTTGGGCGCGATCCCAAGGACAGCCGTCGGGGGCGCGCAACTGAGCCACAATTGCCGCCAAGCGGCTGAGGTGCTGTGCAGACGCAGAGCGCTCCAGATAAAGATGGGCAAAAGAGCCTGTGGCCTGCGGATCCCAGCTTTGCAGCGTCAGGGGGCCGCCCACTATCTGCAAGTCTTCTGTGAGCAAGGTCAACGCTTGGACAGGGGCGCAGACCTGCTGTAAAAAACGACGCAGCTCCGCCGGATCCTTCTTCCCGCAACTTTTCAGCAGCAGGGATCCCTGCCCAGCCGCAGACCAGCGGGCCAGATGCTGTTGCCAATCGGGCTCAAGGCTATCCAGCGTTTGGAGCATGGTCGTAGGTGCGGCCCAAATCCAGAAGGCGCCTGAGCTGCTCGAGATCGATGAAACTCAGCTCCAAAAGGATCATCAGCAGCGGCCCCTGCTGGCGATGCTGCAGCTTTTTGGCCAAGCTCAGCTGCGAGCGGTCAATGATGCCCGCTTCCAACAGGTATTCTTCAAGGACAGGAGGGGGAATGGGATCTAGCATAGTCGTTTCACAGCGCTGAGAAGGACAAGTGGGAAAACTGAGAGGATGACAGACTAGTGTAATCATTCTTAACACTCTTACAGAGCTTCCGCAAAGATCTGGCCGGCAACTAAGCCAAGAGGCAGTAAGCCAGGTTTGCCGAGCGCAGCTCCGCCAGGCGATCCCTCCCGTTACCGGGACAGATGGGATCTCTGTATCCAAGAGCACAAAAAATGGATTCAGTGAGGTCAATGTATAATAGCAAGCTCGCTGCCGATTGACAGTGCCCTGATGAGCCGATTCTCTTTCCCCGACGAAAAGTACAGCCTTTTAATTTAAAATAGGGCACAGGTATTCAAGAGGAAGGAGAGAAAGGAATGCCGACTCATTCTTTGGATTTGCGGCAAAGAGTTGTAGCAGCCTACCAGGCAGGTAACACCTCCATCCGCCAGGTAGCTAAACGCTTCATGGTTACCAAAAGAACAGTACACCGCTGGGTGCGTCAGTACCAACAAACTCAAGATTTAGCCCCTAAGAAAGCAGGCACCAA
>NZ_JANSHG010000068.1:0-12299 GCF_047461555.1 Synechococcus sp. WC101 | reverse complement strand
GGATCTATCTATAGTTGACTGCCAGTATCCCTGTCTAAACTTCAATCTTGCGGCAAGGGTTGAACACTGCCCTCAAGTCATCCCTCTGTTACGCCTCAACCATTCCTCAACAGCCTCTCCCCGGTCATCATGAAGCGCGTATTGGTCGTAGATGACGATCCCCTCTCCTTAAAGGTGCTGAGCCGCCACCTCACCCAGCACGGCTATCGGGTTTGTACAGGCGCTTCGGGTGTAGAAGGGTTGCGCCTGTTTGCCCAAGAGCAGCCGGATGTGGTGGTATCGGATGTGGTGATGCCGGAAATGGATGGCTTCGAGTTTTGCCGCCAACTGCGCCAACAGCGGGGCGGCGAACTCGTTCCTTTCATCTTCCTCTCCTCTCGCAGCGAGCTGGATGACCGCGTTCAGGGCTACGAGTGGGGAGCCGACGACTACATCATCAAGCCCTTCGAGCCGCTGGAGCTGGTGGCCAAGATCGAGGCGCAAATCGAACGAGCCCGCCGCACCCAGTTGGAGATTCTGCGCCTAATCCAGCAGCAGACCCAGGCCAAAGCTGAAGCTGCCCCCCGTCCCACCTTGGCAGATCTCCCCCTCACCCCTGCCGAAGAGCGGGTGTTCCGGGAAGTGATCCGCGGCCTCACCAACAAGCAAATTGGCGAGAAGCTGTTCATCAGTCCGCGTACCGTGCAGACCCACTTGACCAACATTCTCAGCAAGCTCTCTCTGGAAAATCGCTCCCAACTGGTGCGCTTTGCCTACGAACGGGGCTACATCCCCCGGGAAGAGTCGAGCGACAAAAAATAGGTTGGGAGAGAGGGATCCCTTCTAGGCTAGGTGGAGTCTTAAGACGGCAGGCGTTGCCTTGCGCACCCGGCAAGGAATCCGCTCCCTACCCAAGCGGACAAATGCCTCGTAGCGGTGGCAGCCCGAGAACCCGTAGTACTCTCCCTCCACTTCCAAAACCTCGATCGGCTCCTGCAGCCCGATTGCTTCGATGGAAGCCATCAGTGCCCGCACCTTCTCCGGATCCGTCTGCCGCGGCAAGGGGCGACGAATTTGGGCCAAGGGAATCTCGCGAATTTGCGCCATGGTGAATTCTCTCCCTAGGTAAGCTCCTTAATCATACTCGTTATGACTTTGCTCTAGCAAGGCTTGCAGAGGGGGTGGATTCTCAGGTCAGAGCATGGCAGGATAGCACCATCCCTCGCTGCCCTTTCGCTCAGGAGCCAACTTAGCCATGTGGCAACTCCTCCAGGCTTTATGGGGAAAGATCGCCGGCAAGGCTCCTCCCGTACCCCCTGCCGTCAGGACAGGCAAGGCCCCACAAACCTCCCCTGGCAAGAGGCCGCCGCAGTTATCTTTCACCTGCCCAGCAGAAGCCTCTCAGCCCACGCTGGAACCTTCCACTCCAGCGGTAGCCCGGCAGGGTGGGGAAGCGGCGGTGTTGATCGCTTCCCAGGAGAAATCCCCCGACTCTGAGACAGTAGAATCTCCCCTGGGCACCTCTACGGCCAAAAGCATCGGCAGCTTCTGGGCCATGGCCGATACAGGATCCCGGATTTCCCGCATTGCTTCCGCCACCGACAGTGGCCGCGCGGTCAGTTCTATTTCAAGAAAACGCGCGGGATTCCCCATCGTCTATACGGTGGGGAGGGATAGCGCCTAATATAACCTGCATGACCCAAGTCCTGACTGTCTTCTGCAAGCTCAAGGTATCTGCCTCGCAAGCCACAAAGCTGGATGCAACTTTGGATGCCTTTGCCCAGGCCTGTCAACCAAAACACGCCAGAGAAGATAACCAACGCTCTTCAGCTTCAGTCTCTGAGCGACCGCGAAATCCATGCACGGTTTGGGCTGTCCAGCAACTTGGCTGTGCAGGTATGTAGGTCCATCCCCCCGTATACGGGGGGTGTGGGGGCGGGGGATCCAGAAGCGTGTCAACCAACAGCGGCGCAACCAGACAGATCCGAAGCAAGCAGAACTTTGAGGTTATGCCTCAAAAGACTGTCTGGGGGCGTCTTGACAGCGCCTTTACGAGTTCATTTTGGGCTGCGTAAGAATCCCCTGGGTGGGAGTGTCAAACAAAAGCTCGGTAAGCAAATGCTCAAGCTTGCTTCCGGGGCAGCAGTAGAGACCTTTGGGCCCTGCCCGTCCAAGACCCTGTCTTAGGAGGCACTTGTGGCGGCCAGGGATCGTTGCACGATCCGAGACAAACGCGCCTTCCGACGGGCGGCTGTGTTTTTGTGGAGAACCCCTGTTTTGGCCGCTTTGTCGATGCGGCTAAAGGCAGCGCTCATCGCCGCTTGAATCTCCTGCAGGGTTTCCGGTTGGGGGTTGGCGGCGTAAGCAGAGGAGAGAGAAATGACTTTTTTCATCAGCGCGCGCACCATGGCTTTGGTAGCTTTGTTGCGCAGGCGATTTCGCTCCGCAATCTTGACGCGCTTGATGGCAGATTTGATGCGTGGCATGGTTGAAAGGGAAGCGACAGCGAGGATCTAGCATACCATTAGAGTCTGGAGCCCCACCAGTTCCTGCCTCTCCTACGACGGGATCCCCATGTTCCAAGATTGCAGCTCCCTCATCCAGTTCAACCCGCCTGCTTTTTCCTATGGAGTTGCCATTTGCGATGTGGATCGGGACGGGGCTTTTGAGCTGTTTGTGTGCGGCTTCCGGGGCCCGAATCGGGTTTTGAAGTGGAACGGCCAGGCGCTGGTGGATTTGGTGGACGATACTCTGGCCGATGCAGGGCGGATGGCCATTGGGGTGGCTGCCGGCGACTTCGACGGCGACGGGCAAGAAGAACTCTACGTCTTGAATACTGATACCTTCGGCGGGCGCAAGCGCTTTGGGGATCGCCTCTTCGACTGGCAGGGATCCCGTTGGGTGGATCTGTTCTCTCTGCCCCACAACCAAGATGCCCTCAACTTGACGGCAGGTCGCTCGGTGGCCTGCGTGGATCGCTTTGGCCAGGGGCGGTACGGGTTTTTCGTGGCCAACTATGGCGGCCCCATGCGCCTTTACGAGCTGTCCGCCGGCCAGATGATCGCCGATGTGGCGCCAGAGGCGGGGGTAAACCGGGTAACGGGAGGGCGGGGGCTGGTGGCCGTGCCCCTGGTTTCCCAGCGGATGGACATTTTTGCCGTCAACGAGCAGGGGCCCAACTTTTTGTTTCGCAACCGCGGGGATGGCACCTTTGAGGAAATTGCCGCCGAGGTGGGGTTGGCGGATCCCGGCGAGCACGGACGGGGGGTGGCAGCGGTGGATCTGGATGGGGACGGGCGGTTGGATCTGGTGTACGGCAACTGGGAAGGGCCGCATCGCCTCTGGATCCAAACTTCCAGCGGCGTCTTCAAAAATGTGGCCCCTCCCGAGCTGGCCAGGCCCTCCCGCATCCGCACGGTGATCGCTGCCGACTTCGACAACGACGGTTACCCAGAGCTGTTTTTTAACAACATCGGCGAGCCCAACCGGCTGTTTGGCTGGCGCTCCGGCTGCTGGCAGGCTATCGACATGGGAGATGCTGTCGAGCCGCAGGGACTGGGGACGGGAGCGGCGGTGGCGGATGTGGATGGGGACGGTTGCCTAGAGCTGCTCGTTGCCCACGGAGAATCGGGCGCCCAGCCCCTGAGCTTCTACCGTCCGCTGGCCCCTGGCAACAACTGGCTGAGAGTTCTGCCCCTCACCCGCCAGGGATCCCCAGCCCGCGGCGCCTTGGTACGCCTGGTTACCTCTACCCGCACGCAGATCCGACCCATCGACGCCGGCAGCGGCTACCTCTGCCAGATGGAGCCGGTGGCCCATTTTGGCCTGGGATCCGAGTCGGCAGTAGAAGCCATCCAGATCCAGTGGCCGGACGGCAAACAGGTGCAGGTGGCTCACCCACCGGTCAACCAGCTCCTGCGGATCCCCTATCCTGGTTAGCTCCCCTGAGAGGGGTTTTGTCTCTATCTACTCAGCCGAGCCCGAGATCCCTGCCCATTCCGGCTGTACAGGGCGCTGCCAGTGCTCCCACCAGGCGGTCGCAGGCTCGGGTGGGCCGCTGTCGCGGCTGCCGTTGGCATGGCCGAGGAGCGGCGGGGATGGGGGCTGCGCCGGCCAACTCACGGGGGTGGGGATCAGACAACTGGGGTAAGGAGGGCGCAAATCGCGGTAGTGGCTGCTGCGGATGGCCAGAATCTCCTGCTGGATGACCTCCAGGGGCTCGTCCAGCTTCAGCAGCACATGGCTGCACAAGCCCAGGCTGGCCTCAAATTCCGGGTGGACGACTTCCCTGGCCCCCAACTGATAGAGCTGTTCGATGTCCTCTTCATGGGTGGCCCGCACCACCACATCCAGGTGGGGCGCCAGTTCCAGCGCCCGTTTCAGGCAAAGGCGCATGCTCAGGCGATCCGGCAGGGCAATCACCAGGGCGCGGGCGCGGGGCAGGCCAGCTTTCTCCAGCACCGGGGCGCTGGCGGCATTGCCGTAGAGATAGGGGATCCCACGGGAGCGCAGGTGTTGGATGACCCGTTCCGACTGGTCGATCACCAAGACGGGATGGCGACGGGCTTCCAGGATGCGCACGATGTCCTGCCCCACCTGTCCATAGCCGCACACCACCACGTGATCCTGTTGGGGAGCGTCGGGGGACAGGGCGCGGGGCCGCTCGCTCGCTTCCAGCCAACGGGCAAAGAAAGGGATCCCTTGTAATTTTGCCAGCAGCCGCGGCGCGCCCCTGAGCAGAAGGGGAGTGACCAGCAGGGTAACGGCGGTGGTGCTGACGACGAGCAAATACAGTTGCCGCGACACCAGCCCCAGCGCTTGCCCTTCGCTGGCCAGGACAAAGGAGAACTCGCCGATCTGCGAGAGGCCCAGCCCCACCAACACCGCTGAGGGGAGCGGGTAGCCGAACAGACCGGCCAAAGGGGCCACCAGGCAAAACTTGCCCACCATCACCAGCCCCACTAACCCTAAGATTAAGGGCAGGTGGGCAGCGATAAAGCTGGGATCGATGAGCATGCCGATGGCGGCAAAAAAGAGGGCGGCAAACACATCCCGCAGCGGCTCCACATAGGCCAGGGTCTGGTCGGCGTATTCCACTTCTGAGATCATCAGCCCGGCCAGGAAGGCCCCGATCTCGCTGGAAATGCCCAGCCGCTCTGTCAACAGGGCAATCCCCACGCAGAGGCTGATCACCCCCAACAAAAACACCTCCTTGCTCTCCTGCTGCGCCAAAAGGCGCAGGAAAGCGGGCACCAGCCACATCCCGCCCACCACCGCCCCCAGCCCCACCAGGCCAATCTCCGCCAGCGCCTTGGCCAGGGATCCCGCCAGCTCCGGCAAAGGACAATCCAAAGCCGGCAACACCGCTAGCATCAGCCCCACCGCCAGATCCTGCACAATCAAGATCCCCAGCATGGCGTGAGCCTGGGGCGTGCCCATCTGGTTGGTCTCGGTGAGGCTTTTGAGCACCACCGCTGTGGAAGACAAAGAGAGCACTGCCCCCAGGAAGATCCCCTGCACCGGCGTCAGCCAGCCGCTGGCCACTGCCAGCGCCGCCGTGATCGCGATGGTCAGGCCGATCTGCAAAGCGCCGCCGCCAATGGCGATCCCCCGCACCTGGCGCAACTCTTTGAGGGAAAACTCCACTCCCAGGCTGAACAGCAAAAAGGTCACCCCAAACTGGGCCAGGGTTTCCACCTGCACCAACTCCTTGATCCACCCCAGCCCCGTTGGTCCCACCAGGATCCCTGCCAGCAGGTACCCAAGCAACACCGGCTGCCTCAGCAGCGCTGCCAGAAAACCACCCGCCGCCGCTGCCGCCAACACTGTCACGATGTCCAGAATCAGGCGAAAGTCTTCCTGCACAGAGACACCCCACCAGGAGTATGAACTTTTGTAGCCAATCCTGAGGATTCTTCCACGATAATGCTTTCTTCGGCCCTGCGGACAGAGTGGAAGGCTGGGCCCAACCCAAAGCGCTGCAAACCGGCTCCCGCAGGGGATCCCGCCTCATTCAGGCTGGGTTCTTGGCCAGCCAAAGGGAGGATCAGTGGAAATTTTCGTTAAAAGTTGGTGGCAATACCTCAAAACCGTAGCTTATAATACAGAGTGTAGAAAGAAATCGTTCATCCTCTCGCCTGCTGTTTGGCTTATCGTGGAGCAAGACGGCAGCCGGAGGACGGAAGTAGGGAGCTATCCCGAAGGAACGCGCCTCAACCCTTGGGACTGTCCACGGGACATCTCGGGTCACTCCTCAGGAAGTGAAGTGGATACAGACCATATACGTTTGGAGGCGAAGATCATGGAACTCTCTTACCGTGGCGTTGGTTACACCCACTCGCCGGCGACGGTGACTGTTTCTCCGGGCAAAGTGGGGGGTCGCTATCGGGGGCTGGACTGGCGATTTCGCCACCTGAGCAAGCCGGTGGTTTTGCCCACCAAGCTTGACCTGCTCTATCGGGGCGCGGCCTATCGTTCCGAAGCTGCTGCAGCGCCGGCTCAAACCGTTCAGACAGCCGAGGCACCTGCTCCTGGCCGTTCTCACGTTCTGGATGAGCTGGCTCGCCGCCTGATGATGGGCCACCAACGGGCGATTCGGGTTCGTCAGCAAGCCATGTTGGTGCGTGGCACGGAGCGGGTTGGCCTGCAGGCCAATGTGCGCAACTTCTGGAACCGCATCCAAGGAAAGGTGCATCCCACCTTCCGTCTCACCTATGACCGCAGCCGGGTCAGCATGAGCTAGTTTGCTTTGCCCACCCCAGTTCATCTTCTGGTATGGCGGGAGAGGGATCCCTTGGGATCTGGATGGGGGGTCAGGGGAGGGGAAAAGGCGCGGCTACTTCATCGAATTCAGGTGACGGAGGGCGAGTGCCGAGAGAGCGCCGAGAGCAATTGACACTCCCTCCGCCGGAAGGCGGGGGATGCTTAACGTAGTTCACAAACGGGCTCGTAAAGGCGCTGCCAAAGCGCCTCTAGCTAGACAGTTCCTTGAGGCAAGGCCCCAAGGTTCTGCTGACTTTTCTGATCGCGTCAGGGGGCAGAGTCCTTGCAGGTTGGCTGAGACGTTGGCATCTCCCAGACGCTGGCCACCGGTCGAGTTTTTCATCGTGATGAGGTGCTTGCCTGGGAACGGCACGCCTCGGTAACAACGATACCATTATGAGCAACTCAAGTTGCCTACGGGCTTTTCCGCCCCGCCCTAAAGTACGAGGCTACCGAGCTATCCTTTTGTGTTTGCAGGTTGGCCAGCGGTTGCGAGGTCACTCTTGCACGTGGGCGGGAAGGGGATGCGAGCTCCAACGCTGCCCCCCGCGTTAGTGGGCCGTAGGCCTATGTTATTTGAGGCTGCCCTTATCAACCAGCCCAGGGATCCGCGGCTGGCTTGCCGGCTACAGGATTTCCCAAAGCCCCCGGCTACCGCTTCGCGGAAGCAAGCTATAGCCATGGGGTAGTTTACTGTATTGGATGGGTTGGTTCTGTATGCGTTCATTTTGGGCTATTGTCGTTGCGGAGGAAGCCTGGCCATGAGTCAGCATTTGCCGGAACCCACTGCCCCGGAGGAGGATCCCAGCCTGTTGATGGGCCGGCTGCAGCGCAAAGAGGGGGGGTGGCTGGATTGGGCAAAGGCCTGCCAAAGCTTGCAACGACAGAAAATGACTCCCCAGGCCATCTTCGAGGCGACCGGGTTTGAGCCCGCCCACCAAAACCAGATCGTTGTCGCCGCCCAGGTTTACGAAGGAATGGCGAAAGCAGGAGCCAGCTCAGCCGTTTTGGAGCACTTTGCCCACAAAGGCAGCGATATTCTCTACGAGTTGCGCATCCTCTCGCCTCAGGATCGCGTCCGGGTGGCGGAGCTGGTTGTCAGCCGCAACCTGGGTGCTGATGAGGCCCACGAGATCGCCCGGGCTGTGAAAAACTATGCCCAACTGCGGCAGCTCCCGGAAGGGTTCACGGATCACCCCGGCGATGCGGTGGCTTACCAAGCCTGGAAAACTGCCCAGGAAACCCGCGATCTCCAGGAGCGAACCCGGGCCATTGGCCGCGCCTTTCAGTATGCCCACAGCGAAACAGCCCGCCAACAGGTTGAGCGGCTCTTGTCGACGTTGGCTCCCGGCTCCCAACCCCAGCGCAAGCCGTTGCCCAGGCTTTCGGTGTTTCGCCCGGAAGAGGATCTGCCCCGTCTGCTGCCGGTGGCCGGATCCCTGCCTCTTTCTACCGCCACCTGGGAGCAGATCCCTGCCGTTGAGCCTCAAGGCCTTTTTGGTTGGGTCACCAGCGTGGCTGGGCAGACGTGGATGGCCTTGCCTGCTTGGCCGGCCATTCAAAGGGCCGCCGACCCAGTCGCCCTGCAGGTGGACAATGGTTTGCTGGGATCCCTGTTGGGCTGGCCGGTGGCCCCTGAAGAAGAACAGGATCCGATTTTGCTGGTGGCGGATCGCGCCGTTCGCACCTGGGAAGGGAGGGCAGGGGTTTTCCTGGTGGATCGAGGGGGAGCTGTGGCGGTGGAGTGGATAGAGGATTCGCCCCCCTCTCCCCTGCTGGGCCAAGTGCTGATGGCGGTGCGTCCCCCCCGCATCTTCGACGAGGAGTTGGCGCAGGATCCCTGGCAAATAGAGGAGTAACTCCGGCCAGCCAGACGCACCGCCGCAAGCCCCCCGGCCAGGAGCAGGTGGCAAAGCGGCTTCTGGCTTTGCTTCCCAACTGCTCTCTTATGCCGGCATAAGGGTTGGGGGCGGGAGAACCAATCCTCACAGTTGTGGAGGCCGTCTCTCAAGAACCGGTGTAGAGCCACAGGGGCAGGCCTGAGGTGCTTACCTCAAATTGCAGACGCGCCAATGCCTCTGCCGCCGGTAGCAAGCGGGCCCAACCCCTGCGCCGTGGGAGCAGATCGCAGAACTTCGCATCGGGCGGCAACCCTGACAGCTCCGCGGCCCAGAGGCGGGCATCCTCTTCTGTGCCCAGGCGATCCACCACGCCCAGGTGCAGAGCTTGTTCGCCGCTGAAAATGCGGCCATCGGCAAAGGTTTTGACCACATTCACGCTTAGCCGGCGAGCGGCAGCAACGGTTTGCACAAATTGGCCGTAGGTGATGTCGATCAACTCTTGGAGGATGTTGCGCTCTTCTGGGGTCAGCTCGCGGTCAAAGGAAAGGATATCCTTGTAGGGGCCGGACTTGATGACCTTAAAGGAAATCCCTATCTTGTCCAGCAGCCGTTCGAGATTGTTGCCGCGGATAATGACGCCGATGCTGCCGGTGATGGTGCCGGGGTTGCTGACAATTTTCTCGGCTCCCATGGCAATGTAAACCCCTCCAGAGGCAGCGATGTTGCCAAAGCTGGCCACAATGCGCGTGCCCTTGCGTTCCCGCAGACGCAAGAGGGCATTGTAGATTTCCTGGGAGTCTGCCACTGTCCCACCGGGGCTGTCGATGCGCAACACCACGGCAGGGATCTGTCTTTCTTCCACCTCTTGCAAGGCTTTGAGAACCCGCTCTCGGGTTCTGCCATCGATCACCCCTGTTACCTCAATGCGGCCAATTTGCTGACGCCAGCCCCCCAAGAACCATCGCTTCAGCATAGGAAAACGGCACGAAAATAAGCCTCTACCCTCGTATCATGAAAGCCGTCTGGGGGCGCGGTCAACCAAGCAGCTCAGACATTGCCGTACACCGGGATCGCCGCCCCTCTCAGATCCCGCGCCGCTTCCGAGACCAAAAAGGCGATCACCTGCCCGATCGACTCGGGCTTTACCCACAGCTCCGCCTGCTCGGAGCCCATGGCAGCCCGGTTGGCCGGCGTGTCGATGATGCTGGGCAGGATGACGTTGGCGGTGATGTCGGTGCCTTTGGTTTCGGCGGCAATGGTGCGGGTCAGGGCCACCACCCCCGCTTTGGAAGCACAGTAGGCGGCCAGTTGGGATCCCGGCTCTACCGCCCCTCGGGAGGCCACCGTCACGATCCGTCCATAACCCTGTTGCCACATCTTGCGCAGGCTGTGCTTACAGGCCAGGAAGGTGGTGGTGAGGTTGAGGTCAAAATCGCGCCGCCAATCTTCTAGGCTGTACTCGTGAGTGGGGCCCATGGCAAAGCCGCCCACCAGGTGCACCAAACCATCGACGCGGGGCAGATCGTCGATGAGCCGTGCCACAGCGGCTTCGTTCAGCAAATCCACCTGCACAAAGCGCACCTGATCCAGGCTATTGGCCGGCAGGCGCTGCCGCAAAACAGCCAACTCCTCCTCTTGGCGGTAGGTCAAGGTCAACTCTGCCCCTGTGTCCAGGAGCACGGGGGTTACTCCCAACCCGAGCCCACCGGTACCGCCAGTTACAAGGATCTGTCTGCCTTGGTTGTTGAGCATAGGTTGTTTTGGGGTCTGGTGAAAAACCCTTGAGGACTTCCTCTCACCCTACCGCGGTTTTCCCTCGCCGGAAACGGCAGCCATCCTAGGTGTCTGCTCCAGCAGCAGATCGCTCAGGGCCAGCCAATCGGGCAGATCCAGCTCTTCGGCACGGGCCGTGGGGCTGAGGCGGAGCTGAGCCAGAGCGGCGGCCACGGTCTGGCGATCCACGAGGCCTCCCAGAGCATTGACAAGTTGCTTGCGGCGGGTGGAGAAGCCCTGGCAAACCAGTTGGGAGAACCAGCGGGGATCGCGGGCGGGGGTGGGGGCGGGGCGGGGAGTGAGGCGAACCACTGCCGATTCCACTTGGGGAGGAGGCCGGAAGGCGCTGGGGGGCACGCGGCAGATGAGCTCGCACTCGGCCAAGTAGCGCACCCGTACACTCAGAGCGCCGTAGGCTTTGCTGCCAGGGCCGGCCTGCAGGCGCTCGGCCAGCTCTTTTTGCACCATCAAGACGATGCGCTCAAACTGCCTCACCGGCTGGGCCGGGGATCCCAACACTTTCTCCAAAATTGGGCCAGTGAGGTTATAGGGGATATTGGCCACCAGCAGGCGGGGCTGAGGCGGCAGCGGCAGGCGAAGAAAATCTCCTTCCACCAAGTGAAAGCGGGGTTGGTCGGCGAAGCGCTTTTGCAGCAGCCGACACAGATCCCGATCGATCTCTACCGCCACCACATGTACGCCCTGGGCCAGCAACCGCTGCGTCAACTGCCCGGTGCCGGGGCCGATCTCCAGAACCCACGCAGGATCCCTCTGAGGAGGCGGCAACTGGGCGGCCCGCACAATCGCCTCATGAACCGCGGGATCCTTAAGCCAATGCTGGCCAAACCGTTTGCGGGGATAGGGCATCGGTGGATCAGCACTGGGCCGGATAGGGCATTAGGTTGGGATTCGTAGCCTCTGGGGGGCCTTCTTGAGCTGGGCTCGCCTCCCCCCCTGGGAGCGGCTGGCGGTAGAGGGGCACGGTAAAAGTGACGGTGGATCCCAGCCCTTCGCCCAGGCTATAGAAGTTGATCTCTCCCCCCATTGCCTCCACCAGCCGTTGGCTGATGGCTAGGCCCAAGCCGGTGCCGCCGTACTGGCGGGTGGTGGAGCCATCCACCTGGGTGAAGGCCTGAAACAGCTTCTGCTGCTTTTCCAGCGACACGCCGATCCCGGTATCGATGACGCGGATGCGGGCCATCCCCGGGTCGCCGGGAAGGAGGTCGGCTCGTACCGTCACCGAGCCTTTGGGGGTGAACTTGATGGCATTGCCCACCAGATTGAGCATCACCTGCAGCAGGCGTTGGTAATCTCCGTACAGCCAAATCCGATCCGGCGTGGGGGGCAGGTGGAAGCTAAGTTGCAATCCCTTCTGTTTGGCCTGCAGGCCGGTTTTGGCCTCCACATCCTTGAACAAGGCGCGCAGGTCGCAGGGCTCAAACTGCAACTGCATTTTGCCCGCCTCGATCTTGGCGATGTCCAGCACGTCGTTGATCAAGGCCAACAGGTGCAGGGCCGAGCGGTAGGCCTCCTGCAAAAAGTCCAGCTCCTCTTCTCGGCTTTCGGCCATCCCGTCCAGCACCAGCCTAATAAAGCCGATGATCCCGTTGAGAGGGGTGCGCAGCTCATGGGAAGTATTGGCCAAGAATTGACTTTTCAGTTGGTTGGCCGATTCTGCTTGGGCGCGGGCCTGCTCCAGCTCTTTGTTTTTCTGGCGCAGTGTCTGGTTGGCCAACTGCAGGCGAGTGGCCAGTTGGCGACTTTGATCCAGCAAAATGGCGTGGGCAATGGCGGTGCCCAGGTAGGTGGCGATGCTCTGCAGCACCTGAAGGTGGCCGGCCTGCCAGAGGGGGGCTTCGTTGGGGGGCAACACTTCCAGCCAGAGCAGGCTGTTGGCATAGCCCCGGTAAGACATGGCGATGGCCAGATGGCGTCCCATCACCA
>NZ_JANSHG010000067.1:0-12309 GCF_047461555.1 Synechococcus sp. WC101 | reverse complement strand
ATCCCCCAGATCCTGCTATCCTAATCAAACGCCAGCTCACCAAACTACCCAGCCCGACTATGGCCCGCCTCTACTACGACACTGACGCCAACCTGGATCTGCTGGACGGCAAGACCGTCGCCATCATCGGCTACGGCAGCCAGGGCCATGCCCACGCCCTCAACCTGCGCGACAGCGGTGTCAACGTCCTCGTCGGCCTCTACCCCGGCAGCCCCTCTTGGCCCAAAGCGGAGCGGGACGGGTTGACGGTCAAGACTGTAGCAGATGCTGCGGCTGCCGCCGACTGGGTGATGATCCTGCTACCGGACGAAGTGCAAAAGACCGTCTTCCAGAGCGAGATCCGCCCGCATCTAAAGCCGGGGAAGGTGCTCCTATTTGCCCACGGCTTCAACATCCACTTCGGGCAGATCCAGCCGCCCGCAGACGTGGATGTCATCATGGTCGCTCCCAAGGGCCCCGGTCACCTGGTGCGGCGCACCTACCAGGAAGGCCAGGGGGTGCCGTGTCTGTTTGCCGTCCATCAAGATGCCTCCGGGATGGCGCGGGAGCGGGCCATGGCCTATGCCAAGGCCATCGGCGGCACGCGGGCCGGCATTTTGGAGACCAGTTTCCGCGAGGAAACTGAAACAGATCTCTTCGGCGAGCAGGTGGTGCTCTGCGGCGGCCTCACGGCTTTGATCAAGGCGGGGTTTGAGACCCTGGTGGAAGCAGGCTACCAGCCGGAGCTGGCCTACTTCGAGTGTCTGCACGAGGTTAAGCTAATCGTGGATCTCATCGTCGAGGGGGGCCTGGAAAAGATGCGCCACAGCATCTCCAACACAGCAGAATACGGCGACTACACCCGTGGCCCCCGCATTATTACCGAGCAAACCCGCGCTGAAATGAAGCGGATCCTGTCAGAAATCCAAAGCGGCCAGTTTGCCCGCGAGTTTGTCTTGGAAAACCAGGCCGGCAAGCCCGGCTTTACGGCAATGCGCCGCCGCGAGGCGGAGCACCCCATCGAGAAGGTGGGCAAAGAGCTAAGGGCCATGTTTAGCTGGCTGAAGCAATAGCCAGAGGTCGTCTCACAGGCAAGTCTCGTGCTGGATCTGAAGCTGCTGCGGGATCGCCCAGAAGAGGTACGCCAAGCCCTGGACAAGCGCGGGGCCAGTGTCGACCTGGACGGCATTCTCCAGTTGGATCGGGAGCGCCGCCGCTTGGAGGCCCGACGCGGCTCTCTGCAGGCAGAAAGCAACAGCCTCGGCAAGAAGGTCGGCGAGCTCATCCGCCAGGGAGCGGATCCCCAGGGAGCGGAGGTGGCGGCCCTGCGGCAGCAGGGGGCAGATCTCAAGGCCGAGATCGCCCAACTGGAACAGCGGGAGCGGGAGCTGGAGGAGGAGGTGCGCGCCCGGTTGCTCACCTTGCCCAACTTGCCCTTGCCCAGCGTGCCGGTTGGCCAGGATGAGGCCGACAATGTGGAGGTGCGCCGCTGGGGCGATGAGCTAAAACCCACCCACCCCGTCCTTCCCCACGACGAGGTTGCCGAAAAGCTGGGCCTCCTGGAGGTTGGCCGTGCCGTCAAGGTAGCCCAGAGCCGTTTTGTGGCTATGGTAGGGGCAGGGGCGGCTCTGGAGCGGGCCTTGATCGCCATGATGCTGGAGCGCCACATTGCCGCTGGCTACACCGAGGTGATCCCTCCCTTTTTGGTCAACAGCGCTGCTCTGGAGGGGACAGGGCAACTGCCCAAGTTTGCCGCTGAGAGCTTCCGCTGTGCCGACGACGACCTCTGGCTGATCCCGACGGCGGAAGTGCCCCTCACCAACCTGTACCGGGAGGAGGTGATCCCAGCCGAGCGCCTGCCGCTCTATTTCTGTGCCTACACACCTTGCTTTCGCCGCGAGGCCGGCAGCTATGGCCGGGACACCAAGGGCCTGATCCGGCTGCACCAGTTTCAAAAGGTGGAACTGGTCAAAGTTACCCACCCCACCCAGTCGGAGGCAGAACACGAAAAGCTGGTGCAAGATGCCGAGGCCATTTTGCAGATGCTGGAGCTGCCCTACCGGGTAGTGGAGCTGTGTACCGGCGATCTAGGTTTTTCAGCAGCCCGCTGCTTCGATCTGGAGGTGTGGTTCCCCTCCCAAAACCGCTACCGCGAGATCTCCAGTTGCTCCAACTGCTGGGATTTCCAGGCCCGCCGCGCTAACCTGCGCTACAAAGAAGCAGGGCAAAAGGGCACCCACTTCGTCCACACCTTGAACGGCTCCGGCTTAGCGGTGGGACGGGCTCTGGCCGCCCTGTTGGAAAATCACCAGCAGCCGGACGGCTCGATTCGCATCCCCCAGGCGCTGCGTCCTTTCCTCAGCTCCCGCTTCCTCTCGGAAGACGGCGCTCTCCGGACTGCTCCCTGAGCCATTCTGCCGCGGTGCTCCAGCAAGCCATAGCTGTGGAGAGTATGAGAGTATGTCAATCTAGATAGGGATCCCTACCCTGCCAGGGTTTATGTTGCCCAAGCATCGTCCCAAGCAACTCTCACTAGGCCCTCTGGAATCCGAGATCCTCGATATCCTTTGGGAGCTGGGCAGTGCCAGCACCCGCCAAATCCACGAGCGCATCTTGGCCGATCCCGACCGAGAGTTGGCCTATGCCTCTGTAACTACCGTTTTGCGGCGCCTAAGCCAGAAGGGCTGGGTGAGCTGTGAACGTCGCACCGATGCAGAAGGGCGGAGTCTGCCGATGTTGTGGCGGCCCCGTCTTTCTCGCCAGGAAGCTGCCAGCCTCAGGGCCTTTGCCCAGTTGCAGCAGTTTTTGGCGGTGGGCGACCCAGACACCGTGGCAGCCTTTGCCGATAGCCTGGATCAGGCCAGCGTGTCCCAGTTGCAGGCGATTGCCGAGCGGTTGCGGGCGGCCCGCGAGGCCAGGAGGGATCCCCAATGAGCCACTTGGGCATGTTGCTGTTGGGTTTGGCCCTGAGTTGGCTGTGGCGGGCCCAGGTGCGGCTGGATCGAGCTGGTTCCTGGGCCCAGCGCTGGCAGTGGGCCTGGATCCACTTCTTGCTGCCGCCGCTGTTTTTGCTAATGACTGCCCTTGCTTTGGCTTGGATGGGGCCGTGGGGACAAATGGCCGGGGCAGGAGGCTGGTTCTGCTACGGCTGTGCGCTGCTGTTGCTGGCGCTGGCTGCAGGCGTGGCCCTGCGCTGGGCTTGGGAGTACTGGCGCGTCTGCCGACGCGCCCGCCTGCGGGCTCTGGCCCAAGTCAATTTGTATGGCTCTTCGGCCTATGTCTTGAATTTGGAGATCCCTTTTGCTGCCCAAGTGGGGGTATGGAAGCCGCAATTGGTGGTCAGTCGCGGCCTGCTGGAGCAGTTGGATGAAGAACACCTGCGGGCGGTGCTGGCCCACGAAGAGGCCCACCGCCACTACGGCGATACCTTGTGGATGTTTGCGGTGGGCTGGCTGCGCCATCTCAGCGGCTGGCTGCCGAATACAGAGGTCCTCTGGCAGGAATTGCTCACCCTGCGGGAGCTGCGGGCAGATCGCTGGGCGGCCCAACGGGTGGATCCCTTGGTGCTGGGAGAGGCTCTGGTGCAGGTGGTGGGCTATGGCATGGCGCAGCAACCGGCAGCGGCTTGGGTTGGCTTTGCCCTAGAAATGGGATCCGGTGCGGGGGGACGGCTGCAAGAGCGCATCGATGCCCTATTGCAGCAAGAGGAGTCAGGCCCGGTCGCCTCCCACCTTTCCCTGCAGGGTTGGGCCTGGCTGGGGCTGGCTCTCCTGCCTCTGTTGGCCATCCCCTTTCACAACTGAGGTTGACGCCATTCCCCAGCTTGCCTTGGCGCGCCGGTGGGCAGCAGCTTTACAGCCGCTTGAACCATGGCCTGGACAGAGCCAAGAATTTCTTCCTCCGCGGGAGTTGCTTGATGGCCTTTTTTTTCCTACGATGGAAAATACTTCGATCCTCGGTAGCTCAGCGGTAGAGCGGTCGGCTGTTAACCGATTGGTCGCAAGTTCGAATCTTGCCCGAGGAGTTGGGCGGGGGATGCAAGCTTGATGTTCTCCTCAGCCCGAGAGGACGAGGATTCTTTCTCGCTTGTCGCAAGCTACGCGGACGGGCTGGCGCCGCTGCCACCGCGCCCCCTTTTTCCCACCCTATACGGGGGGATGAAAGGGAGGCCGGGGGCGCCATCACCCCGACTCCTGGGCGACGGCAGGGACATCGAAAGCGTGGGCAGTCGACTCCAGCCTGCAGGATGTCGAGATGGGGAGACTTATCTCCAGGACTAAAGTCCGGGGCTTGTGCCTCCCGACTTGCTGGTCACCCCTAGTTGGGGTTGGGATGCCGCTGCTGAAGGAACGCTTCGATTTATAATGCCCTCTGGCCGTTTCACCTATTCCGAGGGTAATTGCTGTGATCGACCTGTCGCGGATCCCTGCCCAACCAAAGCCAGGCCTACTTAACCTCCTGATTGAGATTCCGGGCGGGAGCAAGAACAAGTACGAGTTTGACAAAGACATGGGCGTAATGGCCCTAGACCGGGTGCTCTACTCTTCGGTGCAGTACCCCTACGACTACGGCTTTGTGCCCAATACGCTGGCAGGGGACGGGGATCCTTTGGATGGCCTGGTGATCATGGATCAGCCCACCTTTCCAGGGTGTGTGATTGCGGTGCGCCCGCTGGGCATGCTGCAGATGATCGATGCGGGGGAGCCGGATGAGAAGTTGTTGTGCGTGCCCGCTAAGGACCCTCGCTATGCTTCCGTAACCAGGCTGGAAGATATTGCCCAGCACCGCCTGGACGAGATTGCCGAGTTTTTCGCCACCTACAAGCGCCTGGAGAAGAAAGAAACCCAGATCTTGGGCTGGAAAGGCCTAGCCGAAACCGAGGCAGTGATCGCCAGCAGCATTGCCACCTACCAACAGTCCAAGTAGCTCCCCAACTTTTCTGGACTGAAGCTCCCAGTTGGCGCCAATCTGTTCTGGCTTGGATTCCTCGAGCTAGCTTAGGGTTGGACTCGATGGCTTCTGCTATGGCCGATACCCTTCAGCTTTGGCTTTACCACCTGGAACAATGGGCAACGCAACTTGTCCAAGGCCAACTGCAGCACCTTTCTCCGCTGAGCCTGCTGCTGGTGGGTCTGGCAGGTCTGGTCACCAGCCTTTCTCCCTGTATGCTCTCCCTGTTGCCGGTAACCATCGGCTACATCGGCGGCTACGCTCCCACTACCCCCGCCGCTGCCGGAGAAGTGCGCTGGCAGGTTTGGGTGCAATCGCTAGGCTTTGCGGCTGGCGTGGCTTTGACGCTCAGCGGGCTGGGCTTGGGAGCAGCTTTGCTAGGCCGGGTTTATGGACAAACCGCTGCCTTTGGATCCCTAGTGGCGGGAGGGATCGCCATCCTCATGGGCCTGAACCTGCTGGAAGTTGTCCCCTTGCGCTTCCCCGATTGGTTTAACCGGTTGGAGATCCCTGGCCAGTGGCCTGGGCTAGGCCGGTCGGTGTTGCTGGGATCCACCTTTGGCCTGGTAGCTTCTCCCTGCAGCACGCCGGTTTTGGTGGCCCTGCTCGGCTGGGTCTCCACCACAGGGCAGCCCTGGGTGGGGGGCGGGCTGCTGCTGGCCTATGCGCTGGGGCTGGTCTCGCCGCTGCTGTTGGCGGGGGTGTTCGCCGGCTCGATGAAGCAACTGTTGGCCCTGCGGCGCTGGTCGATCTGGTTTACCTATGCCAGTGGCGTGGTGTTGGTGGGCTTTGGCACCGTGACGATCCTCTCCGCTTGGGCCTAAGGGATCCCTGCTGCAAGCTAAGATGGGGCTGCCCTCCAGTTGGGGGGCAGTTCAGATCTTGAGCTGACAACTTCCCATGGTTATCCCCTCTCTGCCGCTGTCGCGGTGGCTTTCCCCCTTGCGTCGGTACTTTCGCCATGAGCTGCTGCCGCTGCTGGCGGATCTGCGTCTGGCCATCGGCCTTTTCTTGGCAATTGCCCTTTTGAGCGCGGTTGGCACGGTCATCGAGCAAGAGGAAACCGTGGCCTTCTATCAGGCCCACTACCCCGAGCATCCGGCCCTGTTTGGCTTTCTCACCTGGCGGCTGATCCTCAAGCTGGGGCTGGATCACGTCTATCGCACCTCTTGGTTTCTGGCCCTGTTGATCCTCTTTGGCAGCAGCCTGGCCGCCTGTTCTTTGACGCGCCAGTGGCCGATGCTCAAGGTGGCCCGTCGCTGGAGCTACCTCACCCGTCCCCACTCCTTCCAGCGGCTGCCCTTTTGGACCTATCTGCCCCAACGCTCCCTGCAGGGGCTGCCGCAGCGGCTGCGCCAGCGGGGCTATGCGGTGTTTCAGGACGGATCCCGACTTTACGCCCGCAAGGGTCTGATTGGGCGGTTTGGGCCTATCCTGGTGCACGTCAGCCTGCTGCTGATCCTGCTGGGGGCCATCTGGGGCAGCCTTGCCGGCTTCAAGGCCCAAGCGCTGATCCCCAGCGGCAGCGTCGCCGCCATTGAACAGGTAACCGGGGCAGGGGATCTGGCTCATCTACCCACCTGGCAAATTCGGGTCAACCGCTTCTGGATTGACTATGCTCCTGATGGCCGGGTGAAGCAGTTTTACTCAGATCTCTCGATTTTGGATGGGGGCCAGGAGGTCAAACGCCAGACCATTTCCGTCAACCATCCCCTCTCCTACCGGGGGGTGACCCTCTACCAGGCTGATTGGAGCATCGACAGCATCCGCATCCGCCTCAACAACAGCCCTCCCTTTCAAATCCCGGTGGTGCCAGTGCCCACCCAAGCGGGCAGCAAGCTCTGGGGCGCTTTTGTCCCCACCCGGCCAGACCTAAGCGAGGGCCTGACGCTGTTGTTGCCCGATTTGCAGGGGACGGCCCTGCTCTACGACACCCAAGGCCAGTGGATAGGATCCCTGCGCCAGGGCATGAGCCTGGCCCTGGACGAAGTTGCCCCCCAGCGCTTCCCCAACCGTCTTACCCTGCACCTAGACGAGGTTATCGGCGCCACCGGTCTGCAGATTAAATCCGACCCAGGGATCCCGCTGGTCTATCTCGGCTTTGGGCTGCTGATGCTGGGGGTGGCGATGAGCTATTTCAGCTACAGCCAAGTTTGGGCCCTGGAGACGGAAGCAGGGCTCTACCTGGGAGGCAAAACCAACCGCGCCCTGGTGAGCTTCGAGCGGGAGTTTGCCCGCCTGGTGGAGCAGCAACTGCTCTCCTCTCCCCCTTCGCCGGCAAAAGAACCCCCTCCTGCCGCTCGCGTCGGCGGGACGGAGTCCTTAGCCAACGGCTAGCCATGGCGGCTGTTTGACCGGCAACGCTGCCCAGGGTCATCTAGCTCCCCTCTCCCTGAGGGAGAGGGGCTGGGGGTGAGGGCGGAACTGCCCAAATCCGGCAGGCTGACCGCGAACAGGGTGCGGTTCTCGCCGCTTTCCACTTGCAGGATCCCTTGCAACAGCTCCACCGCCTTTTTCACCAGCGGCAGGCCCAAGCCGGTGCCCCCCTGGTGGGCGTAGTCCAGGTGCGGGATGCGGTGGAACTTCTCGAAGATGCGCGGCAGGTGCTCCGCTGGGATCTCGACACCGGTGTTGGTGACCTGCAAATGGAGACCCGACGAATCGACCGCCACTTCCAGATGAACCTGCTGGCCGGCAGGGGTGTACTTGGCGGCGTTGGCCAGCAACTCGCTCAAGATGCGGGTGAGCAGCCCCACATCGGTGTTGAACAAGATGGGTTCAGAGGGGAGGTAGGAGATAAAGGTGAGCTGGCGCTCTTGAAAGCGCAGGGCAAAGGGCGGCAACAGCTTTTCCAGCCACTCGCGCACCTCGAAGCGGGCGATCTCCAGACTGCGGCTGCCGGCCTCTAGCCGCTGCAAGTCCAGCAGGTCGTTGACCAAGTCCAGCTCTTTTTGCCACTCCTGTTTGAGGATGTTGAAATAGGGGATCTGCGCCTCGGAAAGGCCGCGCACCTCCAGCATTTTCAGGGCCATTTTCATGCTGGTCAGAGGCGTGCGCAGCTCGTGGGAGACCATGCTGAGAAACTCTTCTTTGAGCTCGTTGAGCTGCTGCAGTTGCTGGAGCTGAGCCTGGGTTTCCTGGTAGAGGCGGGCCTGGCGAATGGCGATGCTGCACTGGGTGGCCACCTGCTCGGCAAAGTGGATCTCGGCCTCGGTAAAGCCCTCCTGGGGCAGGCGAACTAACTTGAGAAAGCCCAGCAACGAGCCGGTGCCTGAGACAAGCTGCCCTTCTTGCTCTTCTACAACCAGGGGGCAGGCAAGCAGGGTACAGCGCCCCCGCAGCGGGTGATCCGTGCTGAGGTAGAGGGTCTGGCCTTGGCGGAGCTGGCGCAAAAGCACGGGATCCAAGGGCAGAGTGACCTTGCCCAGGGGGGGCAGGGATCCCGCCGCTTCGTAGGCCAGCGTGTAGGTCTGGGTTTCCGGATGGATGAGGGCCACACCGCAGGCGCCCAGTTGGAAAGCCTGGGTGAGCTCCCGCACCACGGTGGCCAAGATCTCCTGTTCGTCCAGGCTGGAGCGCACCTTGTCGCCAATCAGCCGCAGCAGTTGCTCGTATCTCACCCGCTGGGCCAGCTCGGCATTGCGCACCTCCACCTGGTAGCGCAGCTCGGCGTTGGCAGCTTGGAGTTGCTCAAACAGCTCCGCCTGTTGCAGCGCCAGCCCCAGTTGATCGGCAATTTGTCGCAAAAAATCCGGCATCCAGGGATCCCATTGTTTGGGGGCGCTGCACTGGTGGGCGATCAACAGCCCCCAGAGGCGGGCCGGCTCGCTGTCTTTGCCGTCAGGGCCAGCCGCCTGCAAAATGGGCACCACCAAGTTGGCCCGCACCCCCAAACCGGCCAGCAGCTCGCGGTGGCAGGGCTGGATGGGGGCGGTGTCGATATCTTCAATGGCCGAAATGCGGCCCTGCTGATAGGCCTGGTGCCACTGGCTAACAAAGCATTGATCTTCGATAACCAGGCCCAGCAGGCTCAACTCTGGCCGGCTGACCGATTGCATGGCGATCTCGCCCACCCAATTGGGGAAAAAGCGGTAGATCACCACCCGCTCCACATCCAACAAACGGCGGACTTCTTCTACGGCAAAACCCAGGATGGACTCCACCTGCAACGATTGCCGGATCCCTTGGGCGATGCGGTTGAGCAGCCGGGCTTGGTGGAGTTGCAGTTGAGCCTGCTCCTGGGCTCGCTTGCGCTCGGTAATATCGACAATGGAGGCAATGCCGTAGATTTGTTTGTCGGGAGTCTCCGCCACAAAAGACGAGAGGTCAACCCAGAGGATCTCGCCGCTTTTGCGGATGTAGCGTTTTTCCATGCGGTAGCCCCGGCGGCGGCCCGCTCGTATTTCTTCGACATAGATTGCCTCCTGCCGCAGATCCTCAGGGTGGGTGAGGTCGGCGTAATTCATGCTCAAGAGCTCGGCCTCGGTGTAGCCGGTGAGCTGGCAAAAGCTCTCGTTCACCTTGACGATCTGCCCCGCCGCATCCGTAACTGCCATGCCCACCGGGGCTTGCTCAAAGAGGTTTTGAAACAGATCTGGCTGATCGTGCAGCGAGTGCTGCCGTTTTTGTTGTGGGTTCTGCAACTCTTTTTCCTGGGTCAAATCCTGTACGCTGGCAATGCCGATTACCTTCCCCTGGGCATCCTGCCAGGGGGCATCCAAAATCCGCACCGGAAACCGCTCGCCGTTGCGACGCATAAAGGTCAGCTCCCAACCCTGCGGGGGCCGACCCTGAGCCAGCCCCTGGGCGAAGGCGGTGGCGATCTTCTCCATCTCCTCCGGGGGCCAATAGACAAAAGGGGGATCCTTAACGCCAGCGGATCCCGGTAGTCGCCGGCGGCCAAGGTTACAACAGGGGCGGTCATCGCCTCAGCCAGGGTGGATCCCTGCCAAGATCGGTCGCTGGCCACCCACCGCAACACAAAAGGATAGCTTGGTAGCCCCGTACTAAAGTACGGGGCGGAAAAGCCCTTGAGCCACTTTAGTTGCTTCTTTGTTATAGTTAGTACAGAGCTTCTCCAGGAAAACAACCTACTGCGGTGCAAAACCCGCGCGGCAATAACTAACCTGGAGGAACTTAAGTCCGAAGTAAGCAGAACTTTGAGGTTATGCCTCAAAGGACTGTCTAGGGGCGTCTTGACAGCGCCTTTGCGAGTCCATTTTGGGCTGCGTAAGAATCCCCTGGGTGGGAGTGTCAAATCCACAGCCGTCAAAATGTCCACCACTCGGCCTGCATCCACCACCAAGGCGTAGGGCCGGGAGCCATTCTTTTGCGCCAACAGGGAGAGAACCTCGGCAAGGGGGCTGTCGAACCCGACCAAGAGTGGCATCTGGCCAAAGCACTGTTCCAGGGATCCCGATGAAGAGCGCAAGTCTTGCACCATGTCGGTGTCAGGGGATAACCGAACCTTAAATTGCAGTCAGAAAAATTTGCAAACAGTATGGCAGAGGGAAACTTTAGCCAAGACCAGACAAAATACTTACTTACGGACTTACTTGCAGGCAGTTTTAGCTTTAGGCATTTGATAGCTTTAACCCAAGCTTAACTTTACAAGTTAGAGTACCACGTCGCGCAAAGAAGTTTCGAATTTTGATATAAATCTTTACATCTATCTGCTGTTTAATTTGCTGGTGCCGAGACTTGGGGAGTAAGTTAAGCTCTTAGCTCGCTGTTAACGGGAATTGTCGATCTAAGTTGCGGCTCTTCCGGTTTATCGAGGTTTTTCCTTCATCTAAAAAGGGGCAATCGCCATCCTGTTGCTCTGTTTTTTTCAAGTATCTTCGCGTCATCGAGTTGAGCTTGGGTTGGTTTCATTGGAGACAGATTTGACAGATTTTGAGCGGCTGCCAGATTACTTGAGTTCAGCCCGTGCTGCCGCGACCCCTCTCAGCCCTCCGCTCCCGGCGAGGGAACTTGGGAAGCTGGCTGCATTCTAAGCCTCATCAAGTACCCATCTGTGGCTGTGCTGCCCAGGTGAGGAGTTTGCCCCCTACACTGAAATTGGGCAAGTTGATCCCGATAGCTAGGGGATCAGATGTTGCCGGCCTTTTGGGCTTAGCTCTTCTCGATGGCTTTTTCTCCGCCGCTGACAGATTTTCTCTCCGGCCAGGCCGCTCCTATTCCCATCCAAACTCCCTCGACGGTTCCAGAATTGGCGCAGCTCCTAAAAGAGTGCCGCGAGCGGAAGGTGCTGCCGCTCGGGCAGGGGAGCAAGTGGGGATGGGCTCCTCGCTTGGAGGCTGTGGATCTCATCCTCAGTACCCGTGGGCTGCGCCGCTTGATCGACCATGCGGCTGCCGACCTAACGGCGACAGTGGAGGCCGGTATGACCCTAGGGGAGCTACAAGCCATCTTGGCAGAGCGGGGGCAATGGTGGCCGGTGGATCCCCTTTACCCTGACTGGGCCACAGTGGGGGGCATCGTCGCCACGGCCGATACGGGCTCGCTGCGCTGGCGTTACGGTGGGATCGGCGATTTGCTGCTGGGCATCACCTGGGTACGGGCCGATGGGGAGGTGGCCAAAGCGGGTGGGCGGGTGGTTAAGAATGTGGCCGGCTATAACTTGACGAGACTGTTCGCCGGATCCCTGGGCAGTTTGGGGATCCTGACGCAGGCGACCCTACGGCTCTATCCCCTGCCGGCAGCCCAAGCAACTTTGGTGGCTACAGGATCCCTGCCCGATTTGGAAGCCTTGGCTCGGCAGGTGCTGAGGGCGCCGGTCAGCCCGGTGGGGGTGGATCTCTGGCTGAAGGCAGAAGGGCCCCAGCTCTGCCTCCATTTCCACGGCTCCGAGCGGGTAATTGCCCAACAGATGACCCAGGTGCAACAGCTAGCTCCTGCAGGATTGAGCTGGCAAGAGGCAAGACCTGAAGCCCCGCCTCTGCCCTCCCGCCGTGCGGGGATGGTGTTGGCCAAGTTCGGCTGCTTGCCTAGCCAGAGCCTGGCTACTCTAGAGCAGTTTCAGTCTCTATTTCCCGACGCTCAGGTGCAACTGCATCGCGGCTGTGGATTGGGGCGAGCCTGGATCTCCCAGCCTGAGGTGGGATCCCTGCTACAGTTACAGCGCCACCTCAAGTCGGTGGGCGGGTTTCTCCTGCTGCTGGAGGCACCGGCAGCCCTGAAGACAGCTCTGGCCCACGATTTCGGCCCGACGGCGACCCTAATGCGCAAGCTGAAGCAGCAGTTTGATCCCGCCGCCATCTTCAGCCCCAGCTTGATATAGCTACTCCAAATCACGCCGAAACGTGACATCCTCTCCCGCTAAGCCCTGACGGGCTGTAGACGGGAGCTTCCGAGAATCACTTCTCGGAGTTGCTGCTT
>NZ_JANSHG010000066.1:0-12348 GCF_047461555.1 Synechococcus sp. WC101 | reverse complement strand
CGGGTCCCGGTTGAGGCGCTCCACCAAATCGGGGTTGAGGGTAATCATGCGGATGCCCAAGAAGGCATGCTCCACCCGGCCATTGCGGATCAGTTGCTCGGCAATTTCCATGGCTCGGTTGATGGGGATGGAAAAGCCGACGCTCTGGGCTCGCTGGAAAATGGCCGTATTCACCCCAATGACGCGACCTTCTGCGTCCAGCAGCGGGCCGCCCGAGTTGCCGGGATTGATGGCCGCATCCGTTTGCAGGAACGTCACCCGCTTGTTGGTGGCCCCAATCTGCCCGGAGGAACGCCCGACGGCGCTGATGATCCCCGCCGTTACCGTGTTGTCCAGGCCCAGCGGGTTGCCGATGGCGATGGCCCAATCTCCTGGCCGCACCTGGTCGGAGTTGCCCAAGGTAACCGTGGGCAGATTTTCGCCCTCGATCTGGATCACGGCGATGTCGGTCACCGGGTCTGAGCCTTTGACTTTCCCTTCAAAGGTGCGCCCATCGAGCAGATGCACCCTAACCCGCTCGCTGCCCTCCACCACGTGGGCATTGGTGAGGATCAAGCCGTTGGCGTCGATGATGAAGCCGGATCCGGTGCCTTCCTGCTGGAACTCTTGCGGCAGTTGCGGGAAGAAGTGGCGGAACAGGGGCTGGTTAAACAGCTCAGGATCAAGGGGGCTGGCCACGGTGCGGGTGGCGTCGATGCGCACCACCGCCGGTCCCACCTTTTGGGCAACGGCGGCAATGAAATTGGAAGGCCGCACGGCATCGGCAGGAGAGGCAGACTCAGGAGGGGACTCAGACCAAGGCAGAAGGGATCCCACCCCCTCTCCAGCCCGCTGCGACCAAGTGGCAAGGGGAGTTTGCTGCAGCCATGCTTGCCCCCTTGGCGAGGACAACCAGACCCCATAGGCAATGCCTCCGCCAAACAAAGCCATCGCCAGAAATGTTTGCCGTAGAAGCCGTGTCATGATCCCTCCCAGAGCTCAGCCGTATTGCCCCAAAAACACTGCACTGAGGAAGCTCAGGCAGACCGGCGCTACCCACCTGCGCAAGCAGACCCGGTTTACTTTGGCCTATTCTTCTTTTAGCTGTTTAGGGGATATGTGCTTAACTTAGCAAATCTTGCGGGCAAAGACAGGGCTCAAGAGCCTAGCGATGACCGGGAATCTAGCTCACCTCCCTTCCTCAGCACCGCCGGAGCGGGATCCATGGCAACGCCACCGCGCCTGGATGCAGTTGGCCCTGCAAGAAGCCGAGCGGGCGGGAGAAGCGGGCGAGGTGCCGGTGGCGGCTCTGGTGGTGGGGCCGGGGGAAGAGCTGTTGGCCCTAAGCAGCAACCGGCGGGAACGGGATCGGGATCCTACGGCCCACGCGGAGATTTTGGCCCTACGGCAGGCGGGGCAGCGCCTGGGCGACTGGCAGTTGCAGGGCTGTCGGCTGTACGTGACCCTGGAGCCCTGCCCCATGTGCGCGGGGGCGATCAGCCAATCGCGGCTGGCCCAGGTGATCTACGGCGCCGACGATCCCAAGGCCGGCGCGCTGCGCAGCGTGCTCAACCTGCCCGCTTCTGCCGCCAGCTTCCATTGCCCAGAGGTCATCGGCGGAGTTTGCGAGGCCGAGTGTCGTCGCCTGTTGCAGCAGTGGTTTAGCCGCCGGCGGGGGATCCCTCTGGCAACCTGACGGGGAACTTGGGCGACAAAAAGGCCGGGTTGAGGTCGTGCATCGGCAAGCGGTTTTTGATACTGTCATATCGGAAGGCCCCCGGCCCGCCAGCGCGAGCAGCTGGCTGGGATCCGGCCGCGGCCTCGAAGGCAAAGCTCTTTGAAGGCGGGAGCGCTTTGGTTGGTCGGTCGCTTGAGGGGTTGGTTGGGCAATCCTCACCGCAGGATCGCAGTTTCCTTCTGGATCCCTCCTCCGAAGTGGTTTATCGGCGGACAGGGATCCGTTGCTCTTGGGTGGTCTTTCCCAGAGGAGTGACGTGTGAGTGTAGCTCTCTTTTCTTCTCCGGTTGTGTCCCCGCTGCCCTCGGCTTGGCTTAGGGGGATCGGCCTTCTGGTTTGGGCTTGGCTCTGCTTGGCCTTTCCGGTGCAGGCGCGGGTGCTGCTGCGGGTGGGGATTGCCGTCAACAAGCCGCAGGTCAGGCTCGGCAGCTCTGCCCCGGCCCGCCTGCTGGATGCCCAGGGACAACCGCTGGCCGAAGTTCCGGCCATGCAGCCGCTGCAGGCCAGCCGGATAGGCTCGGCGGTCAGTTTGGCCGGCCAGCAGGGAGAACGCCTTTACCTACAGCCCACCACCCCCGATGGGTTGGTGTTCATCGACCAGAACTGGTACCGCGGCTGGGTGGAGCTGATCCCCGGCGAAAGTGGAGTGATCGCCATCAATCAAGTTGGTTTGGAGGACTACGTTTCCAGCGTGGTGGGCAGCGAGATGGGGCACCGCTTCCCGATGGAGGCCCTCAAAGCCCAAGCCGTGGCCTCCCGCACCTATGCCCTCTACCATCGCAGTCGTCGCTCCCAGCAGCCTTTTGACTTGGGGAGTGGGATTGATTGGCAGGTTTACAAAGGGGTGGCTGCCGAATCCAACCGCACCCAGGCAGCAGCCCGCGAGACTGCCGGCCAGGTTCTCGTCCACCAGGGGCAGTTGATCAACGCCGTTTTCCACTCCTCCGGCGGCGGCCACACAGACGATGCCGGCAATGTTTGGCTGGAGTCGCGGCCCTACTTGCAGGGGGTGCCCGATTTCGATCACCACTCGCCGGTGTTTAGCTGGACGGCTACCATTCCTGCCCAACAGCTCCAGCAGTTGGCCGGCGGGATCGGGGCCATCCGCTCCATTGAGATCCTGCGCAGCTCTCCCTGGGGACGGGCCATCACCCTGCGCCTAGTGGGATCCCAAGGCAGCAAAGACGTCAGCGGCAGCGAATTCCGGCGGGCTCTGGGGTTGCGCAGCACGATGATCGCCATCAGCCCACGAGGGGAGGCGGCCACCACCGCCAGCCTGACCCCTGCTGGGGCAAACTTTCCCGCTTTCTTCCAAATCCAAGGGCGCGGCTACGGGCACGGGGTGGGCATGAGCCAATGGGGAGCTGCCGCCCTGGCTAGCCAAAACTATTCCTACCAACAGATCCTCAGCCACTACTACCGCAACACCAGCTTGGCCGTGGTGGAGGGACGCTAGGCTCAGTCGGAGCTCCTATCGAAAAAGGCCATTTGGTAGCGAAGGCAGCTAAAGCTTTGCCGAGCTTGTGGCAGTTTAGATTGCCCTGCCGGGATCAGGAGTCAGTGGCAATTCTGGAAACTCTGTTAACTCCGATGCAGCACCGTCTCTTCAGACAGGCCGCAGATCGATCAGCAGCCTTCTCTGAGATTGAAAACCGAACTGCCGGTGGCCATTGTTGTTGCAAGATCTGGGAAAAGACTGAGGAAATCTGGCTTGGAGCTGCTGCAGATTTTGTAGAGATCCTGAATCCTCCTGCCAGAATTCTCAAAGTTGGCTCAATAATAAAAAATTAGAAACGTTTACCAGGCACGATTAACCTCTGCCGCTTCTTTTTCCGGCCTATAGCTTCAACCCCAGGTATCTGTCCTATGTCCCTTGCCACTTTAGCCCCCGCTTTTCCCGAACGTTGCCCGGTGCTGCCGGAGGCGCTCACGCCCCTGTGCGAGATCGCCCGTAACTATTGGTGGACGTGGAACCCCGATCACCTCACCATTTTCCGGGAAATGGATCCCGCCCTGTGGGAAAAAACCTCTCACAACCCGGTGCGCATGCTGGAGGAGGTTTCTTACTTGCGCTTGGCGGCCTTGGCTACTGACGTCAACTACCTCAACACCCTCAATCGCATGGTGCAGGCCTATCGGCAGTACATGGCGGCTGAGGATACCTGGGCCAAGCGCACCATGAAGACCTACGACTGGCAGCGTCCTATTGCCTATTTCTGCGCTGAGTACGGCCTGCACGAGTCTTTGCCCATCTACTCCGGGGGCCTGGGCATGCTGGCTGCCGATCACCTCAAATCCGCCTCCGATCTGGGGGTGCCGCTGGTGGGCGTGGGATTGCTCTACCGCCAAGGCTATTTCCAGCAGCGCCTGGATCTCAGCGGCTGGCAAGGGGAGCTGTACGAAGATTGCGAGTTTGACGCGCTGCCTCTGACGTTGGTGCGGCAGCCAGATGGCAGCCCTCTGTTGGTGGAAGTGGCAATGCGGCAGCGGCTGGTGAAGGCACGCGCCTGGCGGGTGGACGTGGGGCGGGTGCCCCTCTTCCTGCTGGATACCAACCTGCCGGAGAATGATCCCATCGACCGCTGGATTACTGCCCATCTCTACGGCGGCAGCACCGATACGCGCATTGCCCAGGAGTGTATCCTCGGCATTGGGGGGGTGCGCCTGCTGCGCCAGTTGGGCCTGGATCCCATGGTCTATCACATGAACGAGGGGCATGCTGCCTTCTTGACTTTGGAGCTGCTGCGGGAGGAGGTGGCACGGGGTACGCCCTTTGAGGCGGCAGAGGCCAAGGTGCGGGAAAAGTGTGTCTTCACCACTCACACGCCGGTGCCGGCTGGGCACGATGCTTTCAGCCCCAACGAGATGGATGCGTTCTTTGCCTCTTTCTGGCCGCAACTGGGCTTGACGCGGGAGCAATTTTTGGCTCTGGGGGCGCGGCGCGGCGGGGATCCCTGGGAGCGCTTCAATATGACGGTGCTGGCTTTGCGCTACGCACGTGCAGCCAACGGGGTGAGCAAGTTACATGGGCGCGTCTCTCGCCAAATGTGGCATGTGCTCTACCCAGAGCGGTCGGTGGAGGAGGTGCCCATCGGCTCCATTACCAACGGGGTTCACGCCCGCACCTGGGTTGCCCCCCTCTTCTGGAACCTCTACGACCAATACCTGGGTCCCGACTGGCCGGAGCGGGTGTCGGATCCGGAGCTGTGGGCCAAGGTGGAAGAAATTCCCGATGAGGAGCTGTGGCGGCGCAAGGAAGCCCTGCGGGAGCGGTTGGTGTCTTTTACCCGCCACCGGGTGTTGCGGGCGCGGCGCAACCGCGGCGAAAGCAACGAACGTCTCCAGGCCGTCAACCAGTTGTTGGATCCCAAGATCCTGACGATTGGGTTTGCCCGCCGCTTCAGCACCTACAAGCGAGGAGATCTAATCCTGCGCGATCTCGAGCGAGTGACCCGCATCTTCACCAACAAAGAGTACCCTGTGCAGATTATCTTTGCCGGCAAGGCTCACCCGCGAGATGAAGAAGGCAAGCGCCTGATCCAACGGGTGGTGGAATGGTCGAATCGGCCTGAGGTGGCTCACCGGGTCGCCTTTATTGAGAATTACGATGCCTACGTCAGCCGCAATTTGGTCCAAGGGGTGGATCTTTGGCTGAACAACCCGCGGCGTCCTCTGGAGGCCTCCGGCACCTCCGGCCAAAAAGTGGGCTTCAACGGGGGGCTCAACCTCTCCGTTTTGGACGGCTGGTGGCCCGAAGGCTACAACGGTCGCAATGGCTGGGCCATCGGCCAAGAAATCGAAGGTCTGGATCCAGCCGCCCAAGACGATCTGGACGCCAGCTCCCTCTACGATGTGTTGGAATACGAGATTATCCCTATGTTCTACGACCGGGATGAAAAAGGGATCCCGCGCCGCTGGATTGCTCGCATGAAAGAAGCAATCCGCACCCTCAACCCGGTCTTCAACACCGACCGCATGGTGGCTGAGTACGTCCTGAAAATGTATGAGCCCCAGCCTATCGAAACGGAGGTGAGTCGCATCTTGTCGGGCTCGGCCGTCGTTAGCTAAGTTAGCCTCCCTCAACCCAGCCCTTCTCCCTGAGGGATGGCCCAAGCGCGCCGCGCCGCCGACGCGACCACCCCCAACCTCTCTCTGGGAGAGGGGAGATAGTTATCATCATGCAAAAATCGGGATCCCCGCCCTCCTCAGGCGAAAAGGCAGGGATCCCTGGCCTGTGTCCATGGAGACTAGGCACTAGCGTTGAGGGTTATCGGGAAGGTCAGCGGCTCCGGCTCCTCCTCAGGCGGTAGCATCACCACCTCCGAGCTGTCGATGATCGCTTGCAGCTCTTCCCCATCAATGGTTTCGGCCTCCACCAAGCGGCGGGCGATGCGATCCAAGAGGGCGCGGTTTTCCCGGATCAGGTAAGTGGCCCGTTGGTAGGCCTCATTCACCAGACGTCGCACCTCTTCGTCGATGAGGGCCGCCGTCTCCTCGGAGAAATCCCGCTCTGCAGCGATCTCACGGCCTAGGAAGATATTGGCATACTGGCGTCCCAGGGCCACGTTGCCCAGGCGGTCGCTCATGCCAAAGCGGGTGACCATGTTGCGGGCAATGCGGGCCACCTGCTGTAGGTCGCTGGCTGCCCCCGTGGTCACCTCCGCCTCGCCATAGACCACCTCCTCTGCCACCCGACCCCCCAGGGCGACGGTCATCATGTTTTTCAAGTGGGCACGGGTGGTCAGGCCCATGTCATCATCGCTGGGCATGAACCAGGTAAGGCCGCCCGCCTGGCCGCGGGGAATGATGCTGACCTTTTGAATGGGATCGTAGTTGGGCAAGAGGGATCCCACCAGGGCGTGTCCTGCCTCGTGGTAGGCCACCAGCTCCTTGCGCCGCTCGCTCATGAGGCGATCCTTCTTCTCTGGGCCAGCCAACACCCGATCCACGGCGTCGTTGATCTCGTCCATCGAGATCTCGGTGAGGTTGCGGCGGGCCGCCAAGATGGCCGCTTCGTTGAGTAGGTTGGCCAGGTCTGCGCCGGTAAACCCAGGGGTGCGGCGGGCCAATTTCTCCAGATCCACATCGGCGGCCAAGGTTTTGCCGCGGGCATGCACCTTGAGGATCTCCAGGCGGCCCTGGAAGTCGGGGCGATCCACCGTCACTTGGCGGTCAAAGCGACCGGGCCGCAGCAGCGCTGCATCCAACACATCGGGGCGGTTGGTGGCGGCGATAACGATGATGCCGGAGTTGCCCTCAAAGCCGTCCATCTCGGTCAGCAACTGGTTCAGGGTTTGCTCCCGCTCGTCGTTGCCACCTCCTAGGCCGGCTCCCCGCTGCCGACCCACGGCATCGATTTCGTCGATGAAGACAATACAGGGGGCATTTTGCTTGGCCTGCTCGAACAGATCCCGCACCCGCGAGGCCCCCACTCCAACAAACATCTCCACAAACTCAGAGCCAGAAATGGAGAAGAAGGGCACACCCGCCTCTCCGGCCACAGCGCGGGCCAACAGGGTTTTACCTGTACCTGGGGGGCCGACCAGCAACACCCCGCGCGGGATCCTGGCGCCCAGAGCGTTGTACCGCTCGGGGTTTTTCAAAAAGTCCACCACCTCGGCCAGCTCCAACTTGGCCTGGTCAACACCAGCCACATCGTTGAAGGTAACCTGAGTTTTCGGCTCCATCTGCACCCTTGCCCTCGACTTGCCAAAGTTGAGCGCCTGGCTGCCAGGGCCGTTTTGGGCTCGGCGCAACAGGAAAAACAGGCCAAGCAGCAGCAAGACGGGCAGGAAGAAGGTGCTGAGGATGCGCCCCAGCAGACCCTCCTCCTGAACCGGGCGCACCGCCAGCTCCACCCCTTGCGCAAGCAAGGTGTTCTCAAACTCGGGGGTGAGGGGAGGCAGGTTGACCAGCACTTGGGTGGCGCGGTTGTTGATTTCCGCCTCGGCAATGGCAATTTGGCGACCATCGGGGGCGATCTCGACCAAGACTTTGCTGACCTCGCCCCGTTCTATGCGGCTCATCAGGTCGGAGTAGCTGATCTCCAGACGCTCAGCCGGACGGGTGCCGAAGAAGGTTGTGGCCAGCGAGATCAAGACAATGGCCAGCAACGCGTACAATCCGGCGCTTCTCCATTTTTTGTTTTTACCTTTCTGACTCACGGAAGCGTTTCCTCCCAAAGGGTGCTTTTTATCGAACTCACAGATGGCATCTGGGGTCGAGTGGATTCTTGCAACGATAGACTATTAATTAATATTAACCCGGCTGAGAGGCCGGGGAGAATAGCCGAAGATCCGCAGGATCGCGCACTTTTGTCAACGGGCTTGCGGCTAGGATCGGGGGCGAAAGGGCCGCACTCCCCCTCTCTCCTTGGTTTTCTAGGGAATCCCCATGCTGACTCAACTGCGCCAACTGAGCCTGGCTGCCGACGGACGCTACCTCAGAGATGAGGAGATGCAGTTCATGGAGAGCTACCTGGCCTCCTTTGAGCTGCGCCTGGGCGCCTATCGCAAAATCCAAGCGGCGGAAGCCCAGATTGTCGGCGAGGTGGAGGCGAAGCTGCGCGCTCTGGATCCCTACTTGCTCATGCGAGGGGTGGAGGATTTCCGCAACAAATGGAGAGCCGACACCGTGCGGGTTTTACGCCTCTCGGCTTTGGCCATGCTCCTAGACGATGAGCAGCGCTACAAGGAGCGATTTCTCTACTGGTTTCAGACCTTGATGCGGGCCTTCCGCACCCAGCGCAGTTGTGAGGCTACCTACCGCTTCTTGCAAGAGGTGATAGCCAAGTACCTCACCCCCGCGGAGTTTGCTTTGATCCAGCCGATTCTGGAAACCAACCGTACCCTGCTGGGTCTCACCTAGGCCGCAGGCTCGGAGGAAGGGCTCGCCTCGATCACCTCCAGCTCGTCGGCCTGGAGGTGGGCGCGGAACTTATTCCCAAACTGCACCTGAAAGGGAAAATTAGCGCTGATCGGGCGGCCGTTCCAGTCTTGGATCACAGCCGTCACTTCTCCCTCCATACCTTTGAGGTCAAAAGGTTGATTGCGATGTTCCGGGTGGTGATAGACGATCACGCTGGTACGCACCCGCACTCGATCTCCGACTTTCATCACACACCATTACACGGCGCTGTTAGGAGCCGTGCCCTCCAACCGTTGAACGTTAAAAACTTGCAATACCCTAGGTTGGCATTTTGCCATAGCTGCTTGCCAGGAGCGACCTCCTGCAAACTCACTCGATTGGTTGCTTTCAGCCGCACGCCCCGCTCACCTCGCTGCCAGGGGAGTGTGGCTTCGCCGCTTGCTACCCACCGTCTGGCGGGGCTGGGTTTGATTAACATCAGGGGGGTTTTCCCATCCACGGCAAACATAGGTACCAACACGGCTGTAAGCTCTTCTGTGTACGCCCCCTCGCCCCTACGGAGGTTTCAGGCTGGGGGAGAACCTGTAACATGTTTTGGGCCGCTGGGCCTAGATCCTCTGCTTGCCCTCCGGCGTTCCTTGCGAAGCTTGGCCAGGCTGTTCTCGCGCCTAGCTTGCCGTTGCGATGCTGGCATCGCTACTCCTGCTAATTGCTAACCAAGTGCCTCCAGCCCGCTGATGCGATCAGTCGCGGCACTTGGCCTCCTGAAAAGGCAGCCCACCCCAGGAGCCTGCTGGAAACACTCTAGCTCAGCCCCTAACGAAGACTGCGGAATGTAGAGAACTATGTAGAAATTGATACAGTGGTTTGCATTTCTCCGGGATCCCCTCGCCCTTGAGGAGCCGCGCCGGCTTCTGGGAGCATTGCCCCAACCCAAGCCCACTGACTTCAGCCGAAAGATCCCTCTGCGGAACCTGGGATCCGTGGGGCTCATCAGTGTATTCCCGGACACGTTTTTGGGAGACTTTGACCAATTCTGAGGATCCCAGGCCTAGAGTGGTGGTGGGTGTTCTGGCTCGGGGCCCTTTTGTTCGCGGTCGAGATCTGGATATTTCGACGGCTGCCGCTCGCCAGCTGGGCATTTACGAGCAGGAAGTGGCGAAAGTAGAGGTGCCTCTGCTGCCTCCCCAAGAAGTTCCTCTCTCCGGCGTTTTGATGAGCCTAAGGTAGAAATTGCTGGGCAAAAATAACTACTAGAATCGGCTCCCGATGGGGAGAATCTGCCCAGGCTAAATGCCTGAAGATTTGCTGGGCTGGTTTTCTGCTTCTTGTCTGCGGCGATCGCCAATGCCGCAGTCGCCGCAGCATTCGGGTCGCTTGAAGTCGTCCCAATGGATGCAGGCCCGGCAGCCCTTCAGCATTTCCGGCCAGCGCTCTCGAATTAGCAGTTGTCGCAGCCTCACTTCTCGTGATTCGGGAAAGGGGTGTTGCAATTCATCCATGGCCCTGGGATCCGCAGCTCTCTGTCTCTGGTATAAGGGCAAATGAAAGTCTGCAATCTAGAAATATCGGCATAGCTTAAGGTTTGTGCTTTGCCGATCTCCAAAGAGGGCTTGGGCTAGCCCAATTTTCTTGAGCCCATTACTTTGCGAAGGGATTTGCAAAAAATATAAACGGATTTCTTACAAGATTTAGCTGGATTTTTCCCCGCTTAACACAAAGGTGGGATCCAGAGGCAGCAACAGTTGGCTGCGACCGCGGTGTTCCAGGCGGTTCACGGCTGATTGGATCACCTCCACATGATGAGCTCGCACGGCAGCCAGCCCGGCAGAGAGGCCGTAGAGCCCCTCCAGAGAGTTGGTGGTCGCCACAATCCTGCCGTTGGGTTTGAGATGGTTCCAGGAGGCCTCCAGGATCTCCCGTAGGGGATGGCCACCTTCGATACAGATGCGATCGGGGGGCGGAGAGAGCTGATGCAAGCAATCGGGGGCGGTGCCCTGGATTACTTGCACGTTGTTGAGGCCGAATTTCTCGCAGTTGCTCTCGATCAAGCTGACCACCTCGGCATCGCGCTCGATGGCAATCACGCGAGCGCGGGGGCAGAGAATGGCCGCTTCGATGGCGATGGTGCCTGTCCCGGCGCCGATATCCCATAGGCAGTGGTCTTCTCCCAGGCGCAACTGGCTCAGCACCAGCACGCGTACCTCGCGGGGGCTCATCGGGATCCCCGGGATCCGCTCAAAGGCGGAGTCCGGGATCCCTGGGGTGCGATAGGGCCAAGAGAAGGGGGTTGCCATTGCCAAAGACCGCTGCCGGGGAAATGGCCATACTTCTCAGCATAAGGCGAAGCCCCGACCAACTGGCTACGCTCTTCATGTCCCCCTCCTGGGAGAGGGGATCCCCGCGCTAGGCCAGCCTAGGTCAGTAGCCCCGTGAGGGCCGGACAAGGCTCCAAAGCTGATGATCGGACTCGAACCGATGACCTGCTCATTACGAGTGAGCTGCTCTACCGACTGAGCTACATCAGCAAGGGTAAGCAATTCCGCATCCCTTTGTTCAGCCAGTTCAGCAGCGCAAACTGGGAACGCGGGACGGGAAAGCTGACTTAGACTATTGATGCTCACCAATCTTAGCGCATCCTTGCCCTGCTCGGGATCCCCAGGCCGTCAATCCTAGAGAAAGACCTAAGGTTAACCAGGCCAGCCAGTCGCCTGTGCGCGTGTAGAAGGTTACCTGGGATTGCCGCCTGACCTCTCCAGTCACCACTCCGCGCTGAAAAATCGGGCCCACCTGCTGGAGTCGACCTGAGGGATCCACCACCAGGTTGCCGCCGGTGTTGTTGACAAAGACCACGCTGCGCCGGTTTTCGACCGCCCGGAAAACCGAAAGCCGGCCGTGGAGCATGGGCCAGTGGCTGTTGCCAAACCAGCTATCGTCGGAGATCACGATCAACGACTCTGCTCCATTGCGGGTCAGAGTTCGGCTGGGGGCGGGCAATACACTCTCCAAGCAGATCATCACCCCCAAAGGCCCAAACAGCTCCCCTCCCGCCAGCGGCCGATAGCCATCTGGGGAGGGCGCGTAGCGCCCCGACTCAAAATAGGGGAAGATCCACTGCTTGCCAAACCAATCCAGCACTTGGCCTTGGGCGTTGAAGAAGAGGGCGGTGTTGAAAAATCGCTGCTCCTCCTCCGGCAGGTGGGCTGTGCGGGGATCCGGCTCCGTGGCCCCCGTAATCAAAGCCCCTTCTGGGGGGAGGATGGCTCGCATTGGCTCGATCACATGGGGTTGCAGGGGGGTGTTCAGCAACCGGGCCCGCAAGGCTCCTTCCGGCCAGATCACCAACTGCGCCCCCTCGGCCACCGCCTGGGCCGAAAGCTGGTGCAACTCCCGGTAGCGCTGGCTGCGGTACTCCCAACTGCGATCGGCTTCCAACCAGGCCACCTGCTGCACCGTCCCCACGCGAAAGCTGGGATCCCCTTCCGCCGCCGCTAAAACATCAAAGTAGGCCAGCCGCAGGCTGCCATAGGCCAAGACCAGCCCCCCCAGACCTAAGCCGCAGGCCAGCGTGCGCCGGATATCCGGGTTCTCGGCCCCCGAGCAGGATCCCTCTGCCCTCCATTGGCAGCGGAGCTGCTCGGCCAACTGCCAAACCACGCCATTGACGAACACGGCAAAAAAGGTCACTCCCCAGATCCCGGTGAGATCGGCAATTTGGATCCCCAGGGGCCAGTCAAAGAGCAGGGATCCCCAATGAAAGGGGAT
>NZ_JANSHG010000065.1:0-12502 GCF_047461555.1 Synechococcus sp. WC101 | reverse complement strand
CTTGAGGAGTGGCGATGTTATCTACTTTGGGCCGGAGATCCGCGCCTACTTCTTCGAGGTGGCCCGCATTCCCCCTCTGCCCAACCCTTTTGAGGTCAACCCTGACCTCGGCAAAGGATCCAACTTGGTTCCTGAGGAGATGAGAGGTGGCCGCAGCCCGTTGACAGATCCAAGGTTGCATCGCTAAAGTAGTGAAGCAGTGTAAATTGGGGCATCGCCAAGCGGTAAGGCAGCGGGTTTTGGTCCCGCCATTCGGTGGTTCGAATCCATCTGCCCCAGTCTTAAGCTGGGCTAGGTCTGCTTGAGACAGCAGAAGGCTTTTTTGGGCAGTTCCCCTTCGCTGATTCGGGAACTTCTCGCTAGGCGCAAGGGTACGCTTTTTGCATTGCTGGCGCGAAGACTTTGGCCAGCAGAGGGCCAATCCGTCAACCTAGCGCAGTCGGCTTAGGGGAGAGGGTGGACAATCGGCCTGGGAGGGAAAGGGAGCCGAATGAGCAGTGCTTGCCGCTCCTTGATGGTGGTGGGGACTGCTTCCCATGTGGGCAAGACCCTTGTGGTGGCTGCCCTCTGTCGCCTCCTGAAGAAGGCGGGGAAGAGGGTTTCCCCCTTCAAGGCCCAGAACATGTCGCTGAATGCCTACGTCACCCCGGAGGGCCATGAGATTGCCTATGCGCAGGCTCTGCAGGCTTGGGCCGCCGGGATCCCGCCCGCGGTGGAGATGAACCCGATTTTGCTCAAGCCGCAGGGCAACCTGACTTCCCAGGTCGTCCTCAACGGCGTGGCAGTAGATACCTGTCGCGCCGGCGAGTACTACGAGCGCTGGTTTGCGCCGGCCTGGGAGGCGGTGAAAACGGCCCTGGCCCGCTTGCAACAGCAGTACGAGTGGATTATCTGCGAGGGGGCAGGCAGCCCGGCGGAGGTAAACCTCAAACACCGGGATCTGGCCAACACGCGGGTGGCTTTGCATCTGGGATCTCCCACCTGGCTGGTGGCGGACATCGACCGGGGTGGGGCGCTGGCCCATG
Source organism: Synechococcus sp. WC101 (assembly GCF_047461555.1). Taxonomy (NCBI): domain Bacteria; kingdom Bacillati; phylum Cyanobacteriota; class Cyanophyceae; order Synechococcales; family Synechococcaceae; genus Synechococcus; species Synechococcus sp. WC101. The sequence continues at coordinate 11,477 of NZ_JANSHG010000065.1, read as the reverse complement.
TGGTGGGCACCCTGCAGTTGCTGGAGCCGGCCGAGCGGGCCCTGATTCGCGGCATTGTTATCAACAAGTTTCGCGGCGCACGGGAGCTGCTGCAGCCCGGCCTTGATTGGCTGGAGAACTACACCGGGATCCCCGTGGTTGGAGTTCTGCCCTGGCTGGACTGGGCGCTGCCTCAGGAAGATTCGCTGGGCCTGGAGGCCGGCCCCCAGCTCTGGGAAGTTCGCCGTCCCCGGCGGGGAGACCGGCTGGAGATTGCCGTGGTTCGCCTGCCCCAGGTGGCCAATTTCTCCGACTTCGACCCCTTGCTAGCAGAGCCCAGCGTCCATCTGCGCTGGGTTGGCCCTGGCCAGAGCCTGGGATCCCCCGATGTGGTCATCCTGCCCGGCAGCAAAACCACCCTCAAGGATCTGCTGGTGCTGCGCCAGAGTGGCCTAGCCGACCAACTGCGCCACTATTCCGGCCACATTGTTGGCATCTGCGGCGGGCTGCAGATGTTGGGACAAACCATCGCCGATCCCGAAGGCCGAGAGGGAGTTGCCGGCACCTACCCCGGGTTGGGCCTCTTGCCGCTGACTACTGTCTTGCAACCCACCAAGGTTACCCAGCAGGTGCAGACGCAAAGCCGCTGGCCCGCCCCCGCTCCCGTCCAGGGGTACGAAATCCATCAGGGATCCACCCAGGCCGATCCCGCTGGCTGCCTGCCGATCTTCGAGCAAGAAGGCCTGGGCTGGCGGGATCCCACAGGCCGGGTCTGGGGCAGCTATCTGCACGGCCTCTTCGACAACCACCGCTGGCGGCGCCACTGGCTAAACGAGCTGCGCCGCCAAAAAGGCTGGGATCCCTTGCCGGAGTTGGACGGCCACTATGCCCAGCAACGCGAAGAACTGCTGGATCGTCTGGCAGAGGCCTGGCGGCCTCATCTGGATTGGCATCAGCTCCTGGAATAGGCCGGGGCCATTGCCAAGGTCTGCAAGAGTAGCTGTATTCTAGACAGGAATTTCCTTCCCCCTGACCTATGCGGCTTCTGGTTACCGGCGGCGCGGGCTATATCGGCAGCCACACCTGTAAGGCCCTGGCAGCCCACGGCCACCTGCCAATTGCCTACGACAACCTGGTTTACGGCCACCCTTGGGCCGTTCGCTGGGGGCCTTTGGAAATCGGCGACATTGCCGACCGCCAGCGGCTGGATCAGGTCATTCGGCAGTATCGGCCCGAAGGGGTGATTCACTTTGCCGCCTATGCCTACGTGGGCGAGTCGGTCAAGGATCCGGGCAAATACTACCGCAACAACGTGGCCGGATCCCTGACCTTGCTGGAGGCCATGCGGGATCACGGGATCCCCTACCTTGTCTTCTCCAGCACCTGTGCCACTTACGGCGTGCCGGAGCAGATCCCGATCCCGGAAACCCACCCCCAGCGCCCCATCAACCCCTACGGCCAGAGCAAGCTGGTGGTGGAGCAGATGCTGCGGGACTTCCAGCTTGCCTACGGGATCCAATCCGTTAGCCTGCGCTACTTCAATGCCGCTGGCGCCGATCCTGACGGCGAAATCGGCGAGGCCCATGACCCAGAAACCCACCTCATCCCCCTAGCCCTAGAAGTTGCCGCTGGCCAGCGCTCTCACCTAACCATCTTTGGGGATGACTACGATACCCCTGACGGTACCTGTATCCGCGACTTCATCCATGTTGCCGACCTGGCGCAAGCCCATGTCTTGGCCCTAGAGGCGCTGGCGGCTGGCAAGCCTCTGCAACCTGCTTACAACTTGGGCAATGGCCAAGGTTTTTCTGTCCGGGAGGTGATTGCCACAGCCGAGGCCGTGACCGGCAAGCAGATCCCTGTGCAAGTGGGGGCGCGCCGACCCGGGGATCCGCCGCGGTTGGTGGGCGACGCCACGGCCATTACCCGTGACCTCAACTGGCGGCCTCGCTATACCAACTTGGCCGAGATCCTGCAGACAGCTTGGCGCTGGCACCAAAGGCGGCCCTATTTTGCCAAGGCCACACCGCCGCTCCGGGGGGCTTGACCCAACTGGGATGGCGATCCGAGGATCCAGCGGTACGATCAGGGGAGGTCGACGCCTAGAGCTTGCTTCCGATGGAGGAAAAGACCGCCCCCGATACCCTGGCGGTTGTCATGACCACCGTGGGATCCGAAGCCGACGCCCATCGTTTGGCACACACTCTGGTGGCCGAGCGCTATGTGGCCTGTGCCCAGGTGCTGCCGCCGATCACCTCCTACTACCGCTGGCAGGGATCCCTGCAGAGGGAGGCCGAGTTTTTGCTGTTGCTCAAATTGCCCTCCACTGCTTATCCCCGCCTGGAACAGCGGCTGCGGCAGCTCCACCCCTACCAGGAGCCGGAGATCCTGGCTATCCCGGCCAGCCACGTGAGTGCAACCTATTTGGCTTGGGCGCGAGAGCAGGTAGGGTAAGGAAAAGCGGTACTCCCCTTAGACCATGATCGCCCTCTATCCTGGCAGCTTTGACCCGATCACCCTTGGGCACCTCGATATCATCGAGCGGGCCAGCCGCCTGTTTTCCAAGGTGATCGTCGCCGTCTTGAAAAACCCCAACAAGACCCCTCTGTTCAGCCCGGAGCAGCGGCAGGCTCAGATTAGCCTTTCTGTTGCCCACCTAAAAAACGTTGAGGTCGATACTTTTTCCGGCTTGACAGTGGCTTATGCCCGCCAACGGGGGGCAAAAGTTATCGTGCGCGGCTTGCGCGTCTTGTCCGACTTTGACGTGGAGCTGCAGATGGCCCACACCAACAAGCTGCTGGCCCCCGAGCTGGAAACCCTTTTCCTTGCCACCGCCAGCGAACACAGCTTCGTCAGCAGCAGCCTGGTCAAGGAGGTGGCCAAGCTGGGCGGCCCCATCGATCACCTGGTGCCCCCGCCGGTAGTTCAAGATCTGCGGGAGCGTTTTCCCTTAGCTGGATGAAGGGATCCCTGCCTGGGAAAACAGGGCCTTCAGCTCTTGCAACGTCTTTCTCACCTTGGCCTGGGCCACCTCCACCTCCGGCTGGTCGTAGGCTTTGGCGGCAAAGTCCAGTTGCTCCAAGCCGCGGCCCATCTCCTTGGCCAGGCGCCGCATCTCCCGCTTGTGCTTGTCCGGCAGGGTGGCCGCCAGGCCGTTCAAGGTCTTGCGGGTCATGCCCATCGGCCCATGGATGTAGGAGCGGATCTCGAGCCAGTCCTCGGCATCCACCAGGCTCTGCAGCTGCTCCACCTGTTGCTCCAGCTGCTGCAGCTCTCGGGGCAAGGCGGCAGCCGCCTGGACGGGAAGGGATCCCAGCCACAGAGCCAATGTGAGGATGGCAATCAGCAGCAGATTGGGCCAACGACGCATCATCTTACACCTCCCATCCGCCTTCACAGGCTTGCTTTCTGGCCGTTACTTCCTTGGCCAGCCATAGGCAATCAATAGTGTACCTGGTAACTGCCCTCCAGGCCGCTGTGGGCAGAGGGGCAAATCGGTTAGCCTAGAGCTGTAAAAGAACGTAAAGAGCGCTCCCATGCAACGCATCATCCTCATGACCGGCAAAGGTGGGGTCGGCAAGACCTCGATGGCGGCAGCAACCGGCTGGCGTTGTGCCGAGCTCGGCCTGAAGACCCTGGTGTTGAGCACGGATCCGGCCCACTCCTTGGCCGACAGTTTCGACCAGCCCCTGGGCCACGAGCCGGTGGAGGTCAAGCCCAACCTCTGGGGAGCAGAGCTAGACGCCCTGCAGGAGCTGGAGCTGAACTGGGGATCCGTCAAGACCTACATCACGCAGGTGTTGCAGGCCCGCGGGCTGGATGGCGTGCAGGCCCAGGAGCTGGCGGTGCTGCCGGGGATGGACGAGATCTTCGCCCTGGTGCGGGTCAACCGCCACTACGACGAGGGCAAGTTTGATGTGCTGATTATCGACTCGGCTCCCACCGGTACGGCCTTGCGCCTTTTGAGCCTGCCCGATGTTTCCGGCTGGTACATGCGCAAGTTCTACAAACCTTTGCAGGGGTTGGCGCGGGTGCTGCGCCCCATTGCCGAGCCGATTGTAAAAGGGCTAACCGGGATCCCCCTGCCGGATGACCAGGTGCTGGATGCCCCCTACGAGTTCTACCAGAAGATCGAGCGGCTGGAGCGCATCCTCACCGACAACCGCATCACCTCGGTGCGCCTAGTCACCAACCCCGAAAAGATGGTGATCAAGGAGTCGCTGCGGGCCCATGCCTACCTCAGCCTCTACGGCGTCGCCACCGATTTGGTGATTGCCAACCGCATTTTGCCGGAAGGGGTGGTGGATCCCTACTTTGCCGCCTGGAAGGCCGCCCAGCAGAAATATCGCCAGGAGATCCACGAGAACTTTGCCCCCCTGCCGGTGGTGGAGATCCCGCTTTACCCAGAGGAGCTGGTGGGGTGGGACGCCCTGGCCCGCCTGAAAAAGGATCTCTGGGGGGATCGCAACCCGGCGGAGGTGTTCTACGCCGAGCAGACGATGAACGTGGCTAGCGACAACGGCCAGTACCGCCTGGATCTGTACTTGCCCGGGATCCCAAAAGAGCAGGTGGAGCTGAGCAAAACTGGCGACGAGCTCAACATCCGCATTGGCAACCACCGCCGCAACCTGGTGTTGCCCCAGACCCTGGCCGCCATGAAGCCGGCCCGTGCCAAGATGGAGGAAGATTACCTGCGCATCCATTTTGCCGCCTGAAGCCGCAGGGCAGTGTCCTGCTTGCCGTTTGCCAAAAAGTAGGCTTGTTGGAGTTGTTCCTGGTCGAGAGTGGGCATATTTGCAGGACGGGAGGAACTCTGGCTGGAAGAGAGCCCACGGAGGGGTGGGGAAGCGCCTTCATCTAGCTGTAGCCCTCTTCGGGCAAGGAGTTGGGCAGCAGCCTGGTTGGCCTCCATCGGTGGGGCCTATTCTCCAACCGCTTGCCCTACACCGTCCAGCTTGAGCCATGCTGATCATCAAGGTCACCTCCTTGGGAGGTTGCTCTTCTGGCCCAGCGAGGGCCCCTTTTTCGCTTCCTGAGGACTGTTGCGGGAGGTCATGATGCCCCATTCCATGAGCCGAGCAGAGACCCTAGCTCCCATCCATGTGGTGGGTGGGGGGCTGGCGGGGACAGAAGCCGCCTGGCAGATTGCCCAGTTGGGGGTGCCCGTCATCCTGTCGGAGATGCGCCCTGTGCGGCAGAGCCCGGCCCACCACACGGATCAACTGGGAGAGCTGGTGTGCAGCAATTCCTTCGGGGCCCTAGCCAGCGACCGGGCGGCAGGCCTGCTCAAGGAAGAGCTGCGCCAACTGGGATCCCTGGTGATCGCCACCGCGGATCGCCACGCTGTGCCGGCAGGGGGGGCCCTAGCTGTGGATCGGGCTCGCTTTAGCCAGGCCCTAACAGAAGCCATCGCCAACCATCCCCTCATCACCCTGCGCCGGGAGGAGGTGACCGGGATCCCGGAAGGGATAGCCGTCCTCTGCACGGGCCCGCTGACCAGCGAGCCCTTAGCTAAGGCGCTGCAAGCTTTTACGGGCCTGGAATACCTGAGCTTTTTTGACGCTTCCAGCCCCATTGTTACCGGGGATTCCCTCAACCGGGCGGTGGTGTTTCAGGCTTCCCGCTACGACAAGGGGGAAGCGGCCTACCTCAACTGCCCCATGACCGAGGCGGAGTACGAGTGCTTCTGGCAGGCGCTGGTGGAGGCCGAGCAGGTGCCCCTCAAAGACTTTGAAAAGGAGGAGCGCAAGTTTTTCGAGGGCTGCCTGCCCATTGAAGAAATGGCCCGCCGCGGCAAAGATACTCTCCGCTTTGGGCCCCTGAAGCCGGTGGGGCTGGTGGATCCGCGCACGGGATCGCGGCCCTATGCGGTGGTGCAGTTGCGCCAGGAGGACAAAGCGGGCAAGCTGTGGAACCTGGTGGGCTTTCAAACCAATTTGAAGTGGGGAGAACAGCAGCGGGTCTTTCGCCTCATCCCTGGCCTGGAGGCGGCGGAGTTTGTCCGCTTTGGCGTGATGCACCGCAACACCTTTTTGAATTCGCCGCAGCTTCTGTTGCCTACGTTGCAATTTCGCCGCCGGCCAACGCTGTTGGCTGCCGGCCAGTTGGTGGGCACCGAAGGCTACGCCTGTGCCGTGGCAGGAGGGTGGCTGGCCGGACAGAACGCCGCCCGCCTGGCCCTGGGGCTGCCTTTGATCACGCTGCCGCCGGAGACGATGATGGGATCCCTATTCCAGTTCATCAGCAGCGCTGATCCCAAGCACTTCCAGCCCATGCCGGCCAATTTTGGCTTCCTGCCGGAGCTGGAGGGGCAAAAAGTTCGCAGCAAACAAGAGCGCTACGCCCGCTACCGGGATCGCGCCTTGGCTGCTCTGGCGGCCACAGGCCTGGTGCGCCAGGCGCAAACTGCCTGAGTTCCCAACCCTGCAGGCGCAAACGGCCAGCTAGCCTGGAATAAAAGGAGGGATCCCGTGCCCATCCTGGTCGTCAACGCCGGCTCCAGCAGCCTCAAGTCCTCTCTCTTTGCAACCGTTGAGGGCAAGGTGGAGGCCACCCCCCTCTGGCAGGCGCAGGTGGACTTTGCCTACCAGTCCGGCCAAGTCTTGATTCAAACTCGGCGGCGGGGCGGCCCCTGGGAATCTTTTCCCCCCCTTGCCCCAGAAGCCGGCATTAGCGGTTTGGCTCCCCTCTTTCAAAGCCTCTGGCAGGGGGAGGGATCCCCGTTGGCCACAGCGGCTGAGATCAAGGCCATTGGCCACCGGGTGGTGCATGGGGGATCCCTCTATCGCCAGCCCACCTTGATTACGCCCGAGGTGGAACAGGCCATCGAGCAACTAAGCCCCCTGGCACCGGCTCACAATCCCCCTGCTCTTGAGGGCATTCGCCTCCTGCGCCAACTGTTGCCTGGGATCCCGCAGGTGGCTGTCTTCGACACCGCTTTTCACCAGCAGATGCCTGCGGCAGCCGCCCTCTATCCTCTTCCCTACGCCTGGGCCGAGCAAGGGATCCGCCGCTACGGCTTCCACGGCATCAACCACGAGCACTGCGCCCGCCGCGCCGCTGAGATCCTGGGCCGGCCCCTGGAAGAGCTGCAGCTCATCACCTGCCACCTGGGCAATGGCTGTTCTCTGGCGGCCATTCGCGGGGGCCACAGCGTCGACACCACCATGGGCTACACCCCCCTGGAGGGCCTGATGATGGGATCCCGCTCCGGCTCGGTGGATCCGGGGATCCTCATCCACCAGTTGCGCCGGGGCATGGACGTGGAGGAGCTGGATCGGATCTTGAACCGGGAATCGGGCTTGCAGGGCGTGTCCGGCCTCAGCAGCGACATGCGAGTGATCCTGGAAGCCATGCAGGCAGGCCATGCCCGCGCCGAGCTGGCCTTTAACCTCTTCATCCACCGCCTGCGCAGCCAGATTGGGGCCATGCTCATGAGCCTGGATCGGCTGGATGCTTTGGTCTTCTCCGGCGGCATCGGGGAAAACGCGGCGCCGGTACGGGCCGCAGCCTGTGCCAACCTAGGCTTTTTGGGGATCCAGATCGACCCAGTTCTCAACGCCGGATCCCCGCGCAACTGCGACATCAGCACCTCTGATGCTCCGGTGCGGGTGTTGGTCATCTCAGCCCAGGAAGACTGGGCCATTGCCAATGCCTGCCAAAAGCTCCTGCAAGAGGAATAGGCGAAGGAGCTCAGGCTGCTTCTAGCCAGGTTTTCTCCTTTCCAAGGACTGGCTCCGTCGAGACCCTCCCGCCACAATCGAGCCAAAGCCCTGGGCAGGGGAGGATAGGAGGAACCCTCCCTTTCTGCCAAGAGAAGACTTGCAACCCAGCTCATTTGAAGGTAACGGAAACCTATGCAGCCTGCCCAACTCCTGAACAGACGGATCCCCCTGCTGTGGCTCCTGGGCGTCGTTTTGGCGGGATGCGGGGAGACGACCAGCAGCAGCCCCCTGCCCCTGCCGACGCCCCTCCCTCCTCCTTCTCTCACCATCACCGATCTCTCGCCCCGCACCGTCCCCGTAGGGCAAACCCCCACCTTTGTCGTCTCCTTCCGCGTCGAGGCTCCTGCCGGGATCCGCGGATCCAACGCTTTCTTGGCTGCCGTCACCACTCCCCTGGGCAACTTTGTAACCCTAGGGGCTTTCGACGCTTCCCAATTGCCCGGCTGCTTCGTTGGAGCCACCGCCTGTACCGTAACAGGGCTTACCCTGCCCCAGAGCCGCTTTACCGTCACCCAGACGGGATCCCATCAGCTCACCATCAGTGTGTTCGATCGGCAGGAGCGGCTGGGCAGCGGCAGTTTCCCATTTACCGGAGTGCTTTGAAAACGGTTTGGATAAAGACACAGAGGATACTAGTCTTGCAGGATCCCCAGAAACTCAAAACTCACTCTAGGCCCTATCTCTCAGGTGGATTTCTGAGGCTTCCGGCCAAGGGATCAGGCCACCTCGGTCAAACTTGAACGGCCTCGCCGTTCCTGAGGAGATCGAGTTTTGTTGCTTCAAATCGGGTGGGGATAAAGTCGAGTATGTAGTCACTCTAAACATCATGGTCTAAACATCATGAATGAAACCTTTCCGTCTGGCTCCCCTCTCCCTCTGGAAGAGGAGCTGAGGGTGGTCGCGGAAGCGGCGCGGAGCGTTTGGGCACGGTCTCCAGCAGGAATGTAACTCGGAGATCCCAACTCAGGTGATCCGGATCAGCGCAAGCCTTTGGTCGGGGGAATAGGCTACAGTTATCCAAAAAGATAACAAAAGATAACAATTTTGACGAAAAAGACATCTTCTGCTTTTCCCAAGCTGACCTTTCGATATGCTGAAGCCGATCACAGGGAATGGAGGCACTGAACTGTGGAGAATGGGATCGTGTGTCAACTCACTTTAGAATGGACCGAGGCCGACCGGCGCCGATCGCAAACGGTTTCGCCTGTTCCCTCCAAGCTGGTTACCATTGGACGGGATCCGAGCTGTGATGTGGTGCTCAATGACCCAACTCGCTCGGTCTCAGGAGTTCACGCCGGGCTTTATTTTGATCCCAAAACCTTAAACTTTCACATTCGCAACTTAACTCGGGATCGTTTGCCTCCTAAGCAGCCCAACCCCGTCTGGGTGAATGGCCGAAAAATAATTCAGGAAGAGCTTGCGCTTGAGGCCAATAGCCAAATTCAGTTGGGGCACATTGTGCTGAGGGTGAAGTCTATAGAAGTGGCCAGGAAGAATCAGGGGGTTCCCCTCAGCCGCGGCACTTTGGACGCCCTCAAGGTTAAGTGCAGCCGCCTGGAAAACCCTCACTACCTGCCCCCAGAATATCAGGGTCAGAATTGTCCCTACTGTGGACATTTGGTCTTGAGCGCTACCTTGGTGATCCCTCCTCCAGAAGCTGGCAAAGCCCCACAACCTCCTCTCTAGAGGACCAACCCTTTCTATTCTTCTTACAGATCCCAGTGGCTGATCCAAGTCCGTGGGGGATAGAAAAAAGGGATCCCGGGCAAACCAAAAGTGACCTGTGAGGTCGCGCTGTTCTGTGTTTTCTCAATGGCCTCTTCATGATCTTTGTAAAGGTAAGCAGAAGCTATGCAAATTCAACTGAGCTGGGAAGATCCCATCACCGAAGAACAGCAGGAGCTGATTTTTCCATTGCCTCTTGCCTTGGGCAGGGAGCTGGCCCAATTGCCACAGGAATGGCAAGGTCGAGAAGTGGCGCGGGCTGTGTTTGCCAGCCAGGAGATCTCCCGTTATCACGCCCTCGTCTATCTCGGTGAGGATGGCCAGGTCATCTATGAAGATCGCAGTGCCAACGGCAGCCGCATCAATGGGGAAAAAATCCGTCAGGCACGCCGGGTGCTCCAGGGGGGAGAAGTGGTGGAGCTTGGCCCCTACAGCATCACCGTGGGTTTGGTGTCCCCCAGGGATCCCAATGCCACCCTTTTGACCGGCACCCCTACTCTTTTGCTGGAGCCGCGCACCGAACTGATTCGCCCGGCCACCCAACCCGACACCGCATTTGAGGTTCCCCCGGCTTCCACGGTGGTTTTTACCCCAGAGCAGCTTCCTGAAGTGCGGGCTGGCTCGGATTTTCCGCCGCCGGATTTGTTTCGAGCTGAGCAAATTGCCCTGAGCGCCCTCAAAGCCACCGGACTACCTGTGGAAGAGACCCTCTATTTGGCCTTGGGCGGCGGTATCGGCAGCTTTGTCTGGGTGGATACCCTGCGCATCTACGGGGTCAGACCGGAACACATCCGCGTCATCAGCATTGCCCGCAAACCCTACGAACGGTATGAACGGCTTTTGACCAACTGCCAGATCCCCCGCTGGAAGCGAATTCGCTCTGGCTCCGATTCTTGTCCAGACAACATTTGGGGCTGGCCCGGCTATGCCCTGCGAGATGCTTGGCGTTCCTTTTTCTCCGGCCGATTGTTGGAAGCATTCGGCTTTTTGTGGCAGGTATTTAGTGAGCCCTTGTTGGCAGATACCTATACGCCGCGGGCGGGGGATGTATTTGCCTCAATGGATCGGGAGGCAGCCCGAATTGGTTGGGAGCAAATGTTGTGTTACGGCCATATTCGCGCCATTCGCAAAACGGAGGATGGGCGATATGTGGTGGCCTATTCGGCAACGCGGCCCGGCCATACAGATCACCGTTTTATGGTGGCCAAGTATCTCCATTTGGCAACTGGATATCCGGCCATCAAGTTGCTCAACGACCTGCAGGAGTTTCGCGAAAAAACAGGAGATTTGAGATCGGTGGTACACGGCTATGAGCCTCATGATCACGTTTATGAGCAGTTGGAGAAACAAGGTGGCACCGTCCTAATTCGGGGATTTGGGATCGTCGCCTCTCAGGTGATGGAACGCCTTTACGAAGCCCGCAAAGTCAACCCCCGCATCTCGGTGGTGCATCTGAGCCGTGCGCCCAAAAGCGGTAATCGCTTCGGACGAGCCAAACGGGCAGTGGAGAACCATTGGGAGTTTCAGCCCTTCAACTGGCCCAAGGCCACTTGGGGAGGAGTTCTGCGTGCCAAATTGGAAGCGGCGACCCCCCTGGAACGGCGCGAACTGCTGGAAGCTTGGGGCGGCACCACGACAGCAAGTCGGCGGAAATGGCGGCGGATCGTGCGGCAAGGGTTGCGAGAGGGCTGGTACTCGATTGTGTTCGGCAAGGTGGAGTCGGTGGTTCCCGGCGACAAGGGTAAGCCGGTAACCTACATTCGAGGTACCCACAACAACACGCAATTAAAGGTGGAGGCCGATTTCGTTATCGACTGTACGGGTTTGGTTTCGGATCCCATGACCAATCCTCTCCTCAACGATCTAATTACCCACTACAACCTGCCCCTCAATCCTCACGGGCGCTTGCATGTCTCCAACGACTTTGAGCTGGTGGAGATGCGCAACTGGGATGGGCGAATGTACGCTGCCGGGATCATCACCTTGGGCGGGCCCTATGCGCCGGTGGATACGTTTTTAGGTTTACAGTACTGTGCCCATCGCTCGGTG
>NZ_JANSHG010000064.1:0-12595 GCF_047461555.1 Synechococcus sp. WC101 | reverse complement strand
GATCCCCAGGTGGCGGCGCGGATGCAGCGGCATCTGCAGACGCTGGGAACCAGCTACAGCACCACCGCCCTGGGGGCGCGCGCTTTTGCCACGGCAGCGCTGGTGGGATCCGTTTACGGCACCTTAACTTGGGAGGGGGAAACGCTGCTGGTGACGCTGCTGGAGGTCTCGCCTTCCAGCCCTTACCTGGGGCTGTCCCTGCGGCAACTGGCCCAGGATTACGACCTGGCAATTTTGCTGCATCACTCCCGACCGGGCCGGCCCTGTGTTTTCCCCAAGATCTGGCAGAAAGAGGGCGAGACGGTGTTGAAGCGGGGGGATCGCCTGTATGTGATGGGGACGGTGGGATCCCTGATTCGCCTGGCCCAGGGACGCCCTCTGCCGCCGGAGCTGTATCAAGTGCGCCTTTTGGAATGTCGCAACCCCTACTTTGAAGACGAGATCCTCTCCACCTTGGCGTTTTATGCGCGGCTGCCCAAGACGGCCCTGAAGCCGCTGTTGCGCTGTCTGCCGGCAGTGGTGAGTCCCCCTCTCCCCCGCGACAAGGCCATTAAGTTGGCCCGCCAACTGCGCAAAATGAGCACCGAGGTGCAGGTGTTTGCCCAGGTGCAGTCCGGCGAGCGGCGGATCCTTGAAGTCCTCTAGGGCTTTTCGGCCACAAGACGCACAAAGCGATTTTGCCCGTAGAGCTCCTGGGCCACGACTCTTAAACCAACCTTCTCCAACAGCCAGGCCAAGTCCTCGGCGCTGAAGCGGTTGTGCTCGTAGAAGTGGGTAAATTGATCCACCAAGGTATCTAGGGGGGTGTCCGGCTGAAACAGTTGGGCCTCGGTGGCGGCATCGAAGTAGAGGCTGAGGGGGGCGCGCACCCAGTCCACTAGCAAAAATCGTCCCCCTGGCTTGAGTAGACGCCGCACCGCTTGCAACAGGCGCACCGGCTGCACCATCTCGTGGATCACCACCACCGCCTGGGCCGCGTCAACGCTGCTATCGGGCAGGGGCAAATGGGGATCGTGGAGGTCCGCTTGCAGCAGTTGGATGCCGGGGATGTCTTTGAGGTCGGCTTTAGCCCGCTCCAACATGTAGGGCATCAGATCTACGCCGATCAACTGTCCGCCGGGGTAGCGCTGGGCCCACTGCCGGAGGACATACCCCGGCCCCGTTCCCAGATCCAGCAGGCAGGGCGCAGCAGGCAAGCAAGGCTCAACGTGCTGCTGCCAAAACCGCCAAAAGGCCTCGTTGAAGCGCCCAGGAGCCGTGGCCAGCATGCGCTCGCAAAAGCTGGGGCCACGGTGGTGCTGGTAAAGAAGCTGAAAGGTATCGAGGCCGGTTTGGGGCATGGCTGAGCATTCTCAACGAATCCTGGGAACCAGGTCAGCAGCGCAGGAAGGGCATCGAAGCAAATCAAAAAGGAATGTCGGCCTAGCGAGCGGAAGAAGCGGTGGGGAAGTTGGCGATGCCCGTTTCCAGGTCGTCAAAACAGGTCAAGACCTTTTCCATTGAGGTCAGGCGGAGGACAAGGGCGACGCTTTCGGGAACGCCACAGAGGCCGAGATTGCCACCGGCAGCCCGGCACTTGCGCAAGGCTGAGATCAGCACCCCCAGGCCCGAGCTATCCATAAAAGTAACCGCCGACATGTCGATCAACAGGTTGGTGTAGCCAAAATCCAAAACCTGCTGCAGCAACTGCCGGGCTTCGGAAGCGGCCTTGGCATCAAAACGACCCTCCAGGGGCACAATGGCTAGCTTTTGCCCTTGCGGAGTTTCAGCGGTACGGATGCGCAGCTTAAAATTCATCGTTTCCCGTCAAAACCTCATGCCCCACCTTAGCACCATCGGTTGCTGCTATTACCCCCTCGGCAGGAAATCCCTCTTATGCAGAAAGAGAGGGTATCCCTCTTTGCCATGGCAATTTCCAACTGGTTGAGATTGTCTGCGGGGCCCAGCGTTGAGGCAGCTACCCTCACTTCCTCTTCAGACGGGGAGCAATCCCTCACCCCCTACCCCTCTCCCTTTGGGAGAGGGGAGCTAGCCGCTCCGCCTGCAGGCAGAGGGATCCAACCTTGGCTCCCCATCTCAGATCCTGGCCGGATCGAGCGCATAAGTCGGCTCGAGGGCGGGAAGGGACATACGCAGGCGAGGACGGTGCATGGCCAGCAACTGGGCCAGGCGCCTGCGCAGCTCGGTTCGCGGCACAATTGCGTCGATGAGCCCGTGGGCCAGCAGATATTCGGCCGTCTGGAAGCCCTCCGGCAGCTTGCCCTTGCCGATGGTTTGCTCAATAACATTGGGCCCGGCAAACCCCACCTGGGCGCCGGGTTCGGCCAGGATCAAATCCCCCAACATGGCAAAGCTGGCAGTCACCCCCCCATAGGTGGGATGGGTGAGCACAGAGATGAACAATTGCCCGGCCTCGCGGTGCCTTTGCAGAGCGGCTGCCGTTTTGGCCATTTGCATCAAGCTGAGGATCCCTTCCTGCATGCGGGCTCCCCCCGAGGCGGAGAAGATGACTAGGGGCAGGTGATCGCGGGTAGCTCGTTCGGTAAGACGGGTGATCTTCTCGCCCACCACCGAGCCCATGCTGCCGCCCATAAAGCGGAAGTCCATCACGCCCATCGCCACTGGGATCCCTTCCAAGCTGCCCAGCCCGGTCAAGACGGCATCTTTAAGTTGGGTGCGCTCCTGATAAGAGGCCAGTCGCTCGGCGTAGGGCTTTTGGTCGAAAAAGTGCAGCGGATCGGTGGGGGCCAGGTGCTCGTCAAGGGGCTGCCAGGAGCCGGGATCCAAAAGCTGCTGCAGCCGCTGCGGGGCCGTGATGCGATGGTGATAGCCGCAGCTCGGGCAAACCTGCCAGTTCTGCTGCAGATCCTTGGTGTAGGTGAGGGCGTCGCAAGCCGGACACTTCTGCCACAGGCCGTCGGCGATCTCCCGCACTTGCCGCTCTTTGTCGAAGGGGCTGCTGCCGGTCAAGTTAAGGGAAGTCTGCTTGCGCCGCTCGGCAAACCAATCCAGTAAAGACATAGCCGCTGAGGTACCCCCCTAGCTAGGGATGGCCAGAGCTGAATCTGTAAGCCCTGCCGGTGAGCTGCGAAACTCATCTTAACGTTCTCAAGCTATCAAAGAATCGCCAAGCTGGAAATAGAGACTTGCAATAGCCCATGACCGCAGAAACCCAGTGGCAGGTGTTGACCACAGGGGATGGATCCCTGACCTTTTTCTCCCAAGAGTTCGGGCAGGCTTTCCATAACACCAGCGGCGCTGCCCAGGAAGCGCTGGAGAAGTTTGTCCGCCCTTGCCGGCTGGATCGCCTGCCGTTGGAGCGGGATCCGGACGATCCCATTCGCCTCTTGGATATTTGCTTTGGCCTCGGCTACAACTCCGGCCTGGCCTTGGAGACGATTTGGCAGGTGCGGCCCGATTGCCCTGTGGAAGTCATTGGCCTGGAGCGATCCCCAGAGGTGCCCCGCCAGGCCTGGCAGGTGGGGGTGGGATCCACCTGGAGCTTTGGCCAGGAGTGGCAACACTTGATCGAGCAGGGATCCTGGCAATCGCCGCGCTGGCGGGGAACCCTGCTGTGGGGAGATGCCCGGCAAACCCTGCTCCAGGTGCCGCCGGGATGGGCGGATGCGGTGTTTTTGGATCCCTTCTCCCCTTCGGTTTGCCCGGAGCTGTGGACGGTGGACTTCTTGCGGGCAGTGGCCGAGCGAATGCGCCCCAGCGGGATCCTGGCCACCTATTCCTGTGCGGCGGCGGTGCGGGCGGCCTTGCTGGAGGCGGGGCTATTCATTGGCTCGACGCCGCCGGTGGGCCGCCCCTGGCCGGGCACGGTGGCCTCGCCCCAACCGCATCACCTGCCGCCCCTCTCGCCCATGGAGTGGGAGCACCTGCGAACCCGCGCCGCGGTGCCCTACCGGGATCCTACCTTGCAAGGGGATAGAGCCCAGATTCGGCTGCAACGCCAGCGAGAACAGCAAACTTCACCCCTTGAGCCCACTTCCGCCTGGAAACGCCGCTGGCCTGTGCAAGCCTAGCGACCGGAGTGCAGATCTGGGCAGCTTTTGCCGGAATTGCTGTCTGAGTGTATCCAAGACACCTGCACCAGTCCCGTACCCTTACGCAAGCTGCCGCGTCTTGACAAAGTTAAGCTAAAGTGAAGCCCTCTCTCCGGTGAGCTGCTATGTCTCCTTCGGCCTCTGCCGGTACACTGGTTGTCCTTTGTGCTGAACAGCACCGTGTTACCCTGCAGTTCTTGGCTCGCCTCTCTCGAGCTCCGGAGTTAGATCTGGAGCAGCGGCGTCTCTGTGTGCAAAGGTTGCGGCAGCGCCTCTCCCGCCACATTCAACTGGAGCGCCATGTCCTTTACCCGCTGCTCAGGACGGCTCTGGCGGCGGATCCCCACCGCAGCGCCCAAATTGACCGGCTGGAGCAGCAGTTGCGGGATCAGATCCCGGAGCTGACGCGCTTTTTGCACCAGGCGGAGCGCGACCCGCAGCAGTTGGATCCCACTTCTGCTCTTCACTTCTATCGGCAGTTGCGGGCCCAGTTCGAGCAGGAAGAGAAGCTCTTGCATCCCCTCTTTGCCCAGCATGTTTCCCCCGCTGCAGAGCAGCAGCAGTTGCGCCTGTTCCGCAAGCGCCTGCAGGCCAGCGCCTCCAGTTCTGCTGCCGGTCGTCGCCCCAGCTTGGAGGAATGGGAGCGGCAGGCAGTAACTCGCCCTGTCTTTCCCCACGAACGCCTTTAGCCTCCGCAAGGTAGCACGGCGTCGATGGCCACCCCTTAGCCAAGGACGGTCTTGTCTTTGGATTTTGCCTTGGGTAACTTTCTGCTGGTTTTGGCAAGCTGGCTTGTGGTACTTTTTCCCCAGCCGACCCCTTGCATCGATGCAACCTTGGGATCCCGAAACCTACATCGATCAGAGGGCCCAACTCCTGCATCCCGACCATCGAGCGGAGGTGATCGAAAACTTCGCCCGCTTCTTGCCCCTTGCTCAACAGCTGCTGGAGCTTCCGTTGCTGCCGACGGTTGAGAAGATGAGCCTCTAACCCAGCCCCTCTCCTTTGTCGGCCTGCCAACATCCCTGCCCTTTGGCGTACAACTGGTGGCTGCCCCCTACCAAGAGGCCAACCTGTTGCGGGCCGCCGCCCATCTGGAAGCGCTGGGGATCCCGGATGCGCGGCCTGCCTGAGCCAGGAGATGCTCCCTCTAGGCGCGTTTGAACCATATCTAGTGTTTTAATTTTGAATCCTTTGCTCCAGACGCTAAATTTATAATCTCCTCGATAGGGGTAAAAATGTGCCACTCTTGAGGGCCGCTTTTGCCCCTTTGTTTTTGCCAGAGAGTTTGAATCTTGCCGGGGCAGGACGTGAGCTGTTTGCCCAGAGAGAGGAAAATCTTAAAGTAAAATTAATCCCACGGTTGTTGTAGCGAATAACCTCTTTTCCGGCTTGGGTCGATAGAATGAGCGGCATAAAATGGACATGGCACCCCCACCTGGACTCTGCACTATGGATCACCCTACTTTTCTGGCCCAGCGCTACACGAAACTGTGCGAGGCTTATCTCTCGCTCAACGAAGCCTTCGCCAAATTAGATCACTCCCACAGCCGCCTGCAGAAGAGCTTCAGGAGGCTTCTGGTCACGGCCCGGAAAGCTTTGGATGAACTGCCTATCCTGCGGCAGGACGTCGAACAGTTACAACAGGGCGTCGAACAAAGGGATCGCTTGGTCCGTTCCCTGCGAGAAGAACTTCGGGAGAGAGAAGCTCGGCTGGGCGAGCTGATTGCCAACTATGACCAAGTCTGTCACGAGCTGGAGTCCACCAAAGCAGATCTGTTGAGCGCTCAGGCGTTGATTGAAAAACTGGAAGCAGAGAATGCCCAACTTTTGCAACAGTTGAGTCGCCTCACCAGTTTGGAGGAGGAATTGGCAAGCTTGACAGAACGGCTGAACCAAGCAGAGGCAGCCCGCCAAGCGTTGGAGGCCCGCAACCGTGAGCTGGAAGCAGCCCTGGGAGAGCGAGATCGGCAAGTGGATAGCCTGCAAGCGCGGCTGGCGCAATTGGAGCGAGAGAACGCCTCGCTGAAGGCGCAACTGTCGCAGGTGGCTGACCTGCTTACCGAGGACTCGATCAATCTCCTGCAAGAAACCGAGAATGCCGTCAAGGCCGATGAGGAGGTGCTGCCCCTGGTGCTGGCCTCGCTGCCAGAGACTGAGCGCCTTATGCAAGAGGCCGAGCAACTCCTCTCCTCTTGCTCAGAGCTGGTCCAAGTGAAACCACAAGCGGCTTGATCTGAGGGTTAGCCTTCCAGCCAGGGCTGACAACTGCACACCAGGTGACGATCCCCGTAGGCGTTGTCAATGCGGCTGACGCTGGGCCAGAACTTGCGCTCCTTGACCCACGGGAGGGGATAGGCGGCTAGGGAGCGAGGGTAGGGGCGATCCCAGTGGTCGGCGGCCACTACCTCGGCGGTGTGGGGGGCAAGTTTAAGGGGATTGCGCACGGGATCCATCTCGCCCCGCTCGATGGCAGCAATCTCCTGGCGAATGGCGATCATTGCCTCACAGAAGCGATCCAGCTCTTCTAGGGATTCGCTCTCGGTGGGCTCCACCATCATTGTCCCCGGCACCGGCCAGGAGATGGTGGGGGCGTGGAAGCCGTAGTCCATTAGCCGCTTGGCTACATCCTCCACCTCAATGCCGGCGCTTTTCTTGAGGGGGCGCAGGTCCAGGATGCACTCGTGGGCCACCCATCCCCCCGGCCCTTTGTAGAGCACCGGGTAGTAGGGATCCAGCCGCTTGGCGATGTAATTGGCATTGAGGAGGGCCACTTGGGTAGCTAGGGTAAGGCCGGCGGATCCCATGAGGCGGATGTAGGCCCAGGCAATGGGCAGGATGCTGGCACTGCCCCAGGGGGCGGCGCTGACCGGGCCGTTGCAGCCGGGCAAAAAGGGGTGGCCGGGCAAATGCGGCAGCAGATGACGGGCAACGGCAATGGGCCCCACCCCCGGCCCGCCGCCGCCGTGGGGGATGCAGAAGGTCTTGTGCAGGTTGAGGTGGCAGACATCGGCCCCCAGCTCCGCAGGGCGGCAGAGGCCCACCTGGGCGTTGAGGTTGGCCCCATCCATGTACACCTGCCCCCCGGCCTCGTGGATCATCTGGCAAATCTGGCGGATCCCTTCCTCAAACACCCCATGGGTGGAGGGGTAGGTAATCATCAGGGCAGCCAGGCGTTCCCGGTGCTGCTCCACCTTGGCCCGCAGGTCTTCGAGGTCGATGTTGCCGGCCCTGTCGCAGGCCACGCTCACCACCTGCATCCCAGCCATGACAGCGCTGGCGGGGTTGGTGCCATGGGCAGAGGTGGGGATCAGGCACACCTGCCGCTGGCTTTCCCCTCGCGCCTGGTGGTAGCGGCGAATGGCCAGCAAGCCGGCGTATTCCCCCTGAGATCCGGCGTTGGGCTGCAGGGAGACGCCAGCAAAGCCCGTGATCTCCGCCAGCATCTGCTCCAACTGGGCAAAGAGGGTTTGATAGCCGCGAGCTTGTTCCAGGGGCACAAAAGGATGGAGCTGGGCAAACTCCGGCCAGGTCATCGGCAGCATCTCGGCTGTGGCGTTCAGCTTCATGGTGCAGGAGCCCAAGGGGATCATGGAGTGGACAAGGGAGAGATCCCGGCTCTGCAGGCGGTGGATGTAGCGCAGCAGCTCCGTTTCCGAGTGGTAGCGGTTGAACACCGGATGGGTGAGGTAGGGAGTGGTGCGCAAGAGCTGGGGGGGCAGGCTTTGGTTGGCATCCAAACCCAGGCCCTCGACATCCCAGGCTGGCTCTTCAGAGCCGGCAAAGATCTGCCAGAGATCGCGCAGATCCTGAGCGGTGGTGGCCTCGTCCAAGCTAATCCCCAGGGTCATCTCGTCGATCCGGCGCAGGTTGATGCGCCGCTGGGCGGCCCGCTCTTGGATCTGCCCAACCTGGGCGGGGGACTCTGCCCTTACCCAAAACGTGTCGAAGAAATACTCTGGCCCCACCCTGTAGCCCAGCTGGCGAATCGCGGCCGCTAGGTGATGGGCCTGGCGGTGGATGCGTTCGGCGATTTGCCGCAGGCCTCGGGGGCCGTGATAGACGGCATACATGGAGGCCACCACGGCCAAGAGCACCTGGGCGGTGCAGATGTTGCTGGTGGCCTTGTCGCGGCGGATGTGCTGCTCCCGGGTTTGCAGAGCCAGGCGCAGGGCCGGCCTGCCCTGAGCATCCTGAGAGATCCCCACCAGGCGCCCCGGCAGCAGCCGTTTGTGGGCCTCGCGAGTGGCAAAGTAGGCGGCATGGGGGCCGCCGTAGCCCAGGGGCACCCCAAAGCGCTGGGTGGATCCCACCACGATGTCCGCCCCCCATTCTCCCGGCGGCTGCAGGAGAGTCAGGCTGAGCAAGTCGGCAGCTACGGCCACCACCATCCCCCTTTGGTGGGCCCGCTCCACCAGCTCGCGGTAATCCCGGATCTCTCCATAGGTGTTGGGATACTGCAAGAGCAATCCAAAGCCGTTCTCCAGCTCCAACTGCGAAGGATCGGCCACACGCACCTGGATCCCCAAGGGCTCTGCCCGCGTCTGCACGACGGCAATGGTCTGGGGATGGCAGCCGCGATCCACCCAAAAAACTGGGGATTGCTTGCCCGCTAAGGTGTAGGCCAGGCTCATCGCTTCGGCGGCGGCAGTGGCTTCGTCCAGCAGGGAGGCATTGGCGATCTCCATGCCTGTTAGATCGATCACCATCGTCTGGAAATTGAGCAGGGCCTCTAGCCGCCCCTGGGCGATCTCCGCCTGGTAGGGGGTGTACTGGGTGTACCAGCCGGGGTTCTCCAGAATGTTGCGCTGAATCACCGGCGGCGTCAGGCAGTTGGAATAGCCCATACCCAAAAAGGAGCGCCACACCTGGTTCTGGGCCGCCATCGCCCTCAGCTCCGCCAATACTTGTTGCTCGCTGCAGGGGGATCCCAGGCCCAGGGGTCGGCTGCTGCGGATGGCCGCCGGTACCGCCTTATCCACTAATTCCCGTAGAGAGCTCAGCCCTAAGGCGTGCAACATCTGACGGATTTGCTGGGCGTCCGGCCCGATGTGCCGCCAGAGGAAGAGTTCTCGCTGCTCTAGCAGCTCCAGCTCGGCATCGACGGCAGAGAGGGGTTGAGGCGTCTCCCGTCCAGAGGGGCTGAGGGGATGGAGGATGGTGGAGTCGGACATGGGGCAAAACAAAAGCGATGGAAAGTCGGTCAGCCGCCAAAAGGCTATTCCCCGATCATAGTTGTTAAAAATTGTTTCTGTCGGGATCCAAATTTGAATCTGGGTCTCGATTCGGGGGAGCGGGGATGAGACACTAAATGGTCGGAGAATGTTAGCGACCTATCCCCTGAGCGTTGTCATGACTGCTTTCAACTCTGTCTGGAGAGGTGGTGCTATGCGTCGGCTCCTGTCCGCCTTGGTGTCTATCCTGTTGCTGCTCTGTCTGTGCTTGGTCCCCTTGGGGATCCCGGCGGTGGCGGCGGAGCTGCCGCCGGTGAAACATCTTGACACTCCCATCGACGTGAACAACACCATCCTGCGCAACTACCGCCAGTTGCCCGGCTTCTATCCCACCCTGGCCCGCATCCTAGTAAAAAATGCTCCCTACAACAGCCTGGAGGACATGCTGCAGATCCCAGAATTGACGGAGCAACAGAAGGCCTTGATCAAGGCGAACGCGGAGAACTTCGTGTTTGGGGAGTACCAAGAGGGAGCCAACCAACTGGAAAACCGGATCAACCAGGGATACTACGGCTGATCCTGGCAGGGTCTGCAGGGGAGAAAGCTTTCTGCTTCTCTGCAGCTTTTATGAAGCCTGCGTCGACATACCCCCCATCCCTAAAGGGCGGGGATTCTTGTTCTTGGTTCCACGACAGCACTTACTAACTAGTGGCTAGTGGTTAGTAATTAGTGACGGGCCACTAACTTCTTCACCTACTTGTCACTACGCCAGATCTCCCCAAGCGTTCCCGAACCCCCCTCTGTCCCCTCGTACACGGGGGGATGAAAGGGGGGCCCAGTAGTTCCCCAATGGCCTTGGGAATTCCCCCGCTAGTTGTGAGACCCAAGGGGAGCTGCCCTCCTCAGTCTCTATCCCCCGTCGCCAGAGTACCCCGAAGGTTTTGATGGGCTTAAAATAGCCCATGGTGCTCATCGAGCCAAGTGGATGGAGCCAACTTCGAGAACATTTCCAACTGCTGTCTCGTCAGCCCAGGGAGATCCCCGCATCGCCGAGATCACGCAGCGGGGAGTGGCCGAGGTCTTCCCAGGGGGAGCGGCAGCCTTGGCGGAGCGCCTGGCCACCACCGATCGCCCCTTGCGGGTGAAGCTGGGCATCGATCCCACGCGGCCGGATCTGCACCTGGGCCATGCGGTGGTCTTGCGCAAGTTGCGCCAGTTCCAGGATGCTGGCCATGTGGCTATTTTGCTCATCGGGGACTTCACGGCGCTGGTCGGGGATCCCACTGGCCAATCGGAGGCGCGTCCCCGTCTGACGCCGGCAGAAGTGGAGGAAAATGCCCGCACCTATCTGGAGCAGGCTGCCAAGATTTTGGACTTTGCCACCCCTGGCCGGCTGGAGGTGCGCCGCAACAGCGAGTGGCTGGCCCGCCTTACCTTGAGCGAGCTAATCGAGCTGCAGGCTCAGATGACGGTGGGGCAGATGTTGGCCAAAGAGGACTTTGCCCAGCGCTACCGCTCGGGGACGCCAATTTATCTCCACGAATTTCTCTACCCCCTCCTGCAGGGCTATGATTCGGTGGCCCTGGCAGCCGACGTGGAACTAGGGGGGACTGACCAGCGCTTTAACCTCCTGGTTGGCCGGGAGCTGCAACTGTGGAAGGGCCAAACCCCTCAATTTTGCCTGACGGTGCCCCTGTTGGAGGGCTTAGATGGCTACCAGAAAATGTCCAAGTCCAAAAACAACTACGTGGGCCTGACCGAGGATCCCCTCACCATGTACTCCAAGCTAGAGAAGGTGCCGGATCAGCTGGTGGAGCGCTACTTTGAGCTGCTCACCTCGGTGCCCCCCTCGGAGCTGCCGGCGGATCCCCGCCAGCGCCAGATCCTCTTGGCCAAGACCCTCGTGGCCCAATTTCACTCTTCTGAAGCCGCAGAAGAGGCGCAGCGCACCGCCCAAGCGCTGGTGTTACAAGGCAATCTCGTTGAAACGGGATCCATCCCCACTTTTGCCATCCAGTGCTTGTCTTACCCGGTAAAACTGAGCTACATCCTGCGCGAATCCGGCCTCTGCAAGAGCGCTGCCGAGGCCCGTCGGCAAATCCAAGGGGGCGCCGTGCGGCTGGACGGGCAAAAGGTGGAGGATCCCGACCTGGAGTTTGCCCAAGCCTCTGAGCTGGACGGGCGGGTTTTGCAGGTGGGCAAGAAGGCCTTCTGCCGCTTGGTGGTCGGCACAAACTAGTCAGCTTTGGTTTTCTCCCCTCACCCCCAACCCCTCTATGAGGGGAGCTCGATGGTTCCACAACTATTCAACAGGTGGGGATGGGCTTAAAGCCGAGCCCGGATTTCTTCTGCTTGGTCTTGGCTGAGGGGTTAAACAGCGGCGAAGCTAACACGGGCTCTGGCCGGGGCCGGATCGATCTTGCCTCCGCCACAGCTTCGGCGAGCTTTTGCCGCACCAGCTCTTGGGTCTCCAAAATATTGGGATCCGCCGCCCATTCCGGGGCTTCTTTGACCGGATCGTCTTCGGAAGTGAATTCCAAATCGTAAACCTCGTTGCGGTAAGTGGGGTTGAAGCACTCCCAGGCGCGCAGGCTGTAGAAGTAGGGGAATAGCCGCACCATGCGCTCGATATCCAAGTGTTCGGCAAAGCGCCGAAAGGCTTCTTCTTCGGAAACCGGAAAAGGCGCATAATGCTCGGAAACAAACCACTGCAAAAACTTTCGCGCCTCCGGAACGATCTGCTCTGGGGCCATGGATCCCAGCGCTGCCGCGTTGAAGCAGTTGACCAAAAGGTGCTCCAGAAGCACAGCGTTGTACTCGGCAAAGCAGGTTTGCTCGCGGCTTTCTACCGGCTGCCAAGGCATCTTGCCGTTGGCGGCAATGAACAAGTGAACCAGGTCATGCGAGGGATTGGTTTGGATGGAGCCGTGCCCCTCCAGCTTGGCCCCGTCACAGCTAAAGATCTGGTACTGAGGGCTCCAGTAGAACTTCAGTTGCTTGGCCGCCATGTTTGACCGTCCTCCTCACCCAGAGGGATCCCTATTAGAGCTTACACCTGTGGACGGGTTCCCATGCACCTCAGGCGGCGTCTGCCCGCCTTCGGGAGAGGAGATGGGGGCAAAACTGGACTGCCAAGCTTTTTCTAGGCTGGCCGGCAAGCCTCTTGAAGCTCCCCAACCCCACGGGCCATGCTTCTAAAGCCAAAGTTAAACAAGGACGCTTATTTTAAAAAAACTGTCACCTCTGAAAGCCATCGCCTGAGGATCGACAAGTTTTTACAGCCTGTTAAGGGCTCAAGGGGTACAATAGCAGCACTTAGCAAACCAACTTCGGAAGGAGGATGGATTGATCAGTAGTAAAGAAGTCTTC
>NZ_JANSHG010000063.1:0-12651 GCF_047461555.1 Synechococcus sp. WC101 | reverse complement strand
TGGCTCGCCTACAGGCCCTGGCCACGGCAGAGTCCGTAACCGGCATTGTAGGGGTGGGGGGCGGCAAGGCCCTAGACACGGCCAAGTTGGTGGCCCATCGCTTGGGGATCCCGGTGGCAACGGTGCCCACCTCCGCCGCCACCTGTGCCGCCTGGAGCGCCCTGTCCAACATCTACTCTGACACAGGTGCCTTTCAGCGGGATGTGGCTTTGGATCGGGCACCTGCCGCTTTGATTCTGGACTATGAGCTCATCCTGCAGGCCCCGGCGCGCACCCTGGTGGCCGGGATTGGAGATGCCTTGGCCAAGTGGTACGAGTCTTCTGTCAGCAGCGGCGCCTCGGAAGATGCCCTGGTGATCGGAGCTGTGCAGCAGGCCCGCGTTTTGCGGGATTTACTCTTGCAACAATCGGTGGCGGCCCTGCGGGAGCCGGGTGGCACGGCTTGGAAGCAGGTGGTGGATGCCTGCATTTGCCTGGCGGGGATCGTCGGCGGCATGGGAGGGGCCAAGTGTCGCACCGTGGCCGCCCACGCCGTTCACAACGGCCTAACCCATTTGCCGGGACACCGGGCCACCCTGCACGGGGAGAAAGTGGCCTTTGGCATTTTGGCCCAGCTCCGCCTAGAGGAGATCCTGCAGGGAAGCCAGTTGGCGCTGGCCGCCCGCACCCAGTTGCTGGCGTTCTACCGCCAGGTGGGGCTGCCCCTCAACTTGCGGGATCTCCACCTCGACCACCTGGGATCCGCCGAGCTGCTGCAAGCAGCCCAGGTGGCCTGCCAGCCAGGCTCCGATATCCACCACCTGCCCTTCCCCGTCAGCCCGGAAGCCCTGCTGGTGGCTCTTACCACCACCGACCTGACCAGCTCCAGCCCCGCCTTGCTGCGGCTTTAGGCCCGCCAGCCTCTGCCACCTTAAACTTTGCCGGTACGGGCCTGAGTTTTCCTCACCCGCCGCCGCGCCTCGCCGTAGGCCCCGGAGGTGGCGCCTGCCAAGATCAGGGCTCCGCCCAGCCAGGTCCACCCATCTGGGAGCTCGGCAAATGCCCAGAAACCGATTAGACTGGCCCAGAGCAAGCGGGAAAAATCCAGAGGAAGCAGCATCGTCACCTCAGCCAGCTTGTAGGCTTGGGTGAGGGCCACCTGGCCCAGGCTGCCCAACAGCCCCATCGCTGCCATCCACAGCCACTGCTCCGGCGAAGGCCAGGTCCAAACCCAAACAGCAGCCAAGAAGGAAAGGGGGGTCTGCAACAGGCCCATGTAGGCCGTGATCGTGAGGCTGGACTCGGTGCGGGCGAGGATCTTGAGCACAATGGTTACCCAGGCAAAGAGCGCTGCCGCCGCCAAGGCCAGCCCCGTTCCCAAAGAGAACTCCCGCAAGCCCGGCCTCAACACCACCAAAGCCCCGACAAACCCCAGGCCCAACCCCAGCCAGCGGGAGGGGCGCATCTGTTCGCCCAATACCCAGACCGCCATCATGCCGGCAAACAAAAGCTGGACAAAGCTCAGCGCCGTGGCCTCTGCCAAAGGCAAGAGGCTGGCCGCCCAGAAGGAAAGCAGCATCCCCACCGTGCTGATTGCCGAGCGCAGGAGGTAGAAGCTCATCTTGGCGGTGCGCAGCGAGTGGATCCCTGCTCGCAAAAGCAGCGGTACCAGGGCAAGAAACCCGAATAGGTTGCGCAAAAACACAATCTCAAAAGGGTGCAGGGCAGGCGTGTTGAGGCGGATGATCGCCCCCAGGCAGGCAAAGCAGAAGGTGGCCAGCAGCTTCAGGGCAACCCCTTGCCAAGCCCTCTTGTTTCTCCGCTCGGCAAGGTGATCCACCTGGTGGCGATACCCCGTCCCCAAAGTCACAGCTCACACCCAAATGGTTTAGGCACAGAGTTTTCAGCCTCGGGCTCTCAGCTTAACCAGGCTCCTAGGGATCCGGCTGCGCTTCTGGGCACTCCCTGCCGTCCACTGGCCCATCTGATCGGCGGGGCGGGGATCCCTGGGAGCTATGGCCATCTCAAATAGCCATGAACAAGTTGTTCCCTCGCTCCACAGCTCCCCTCTCCCAGAGGGAGAGGGGCTGGGGGTGAGGGGAGAGACGGGCTGGAAGGTCTAGGTCTTCTTCAGGATCTGTCGGAGGTAGGCAATCACTGTCTCTGGCTTGAGGTGGGCCATGCAGGGGTGGCCTTCCACCAGGCAGGCTTCGTTTTTGAACTTGTTTTCTGCGCAGATCCGGCATTTATAGGAAGTCTGGGTAACGTAAACATGGGGCAAGCGAGGTGCCCACAGTCGTACGGGGCTAGCTCCATCACCGTCGGCATCGTTGCCGAATAGAGCAATGGTGGGACAGCCTACAGCTGCCGCGATGTGCATTGGCCCCGCATCCACGGAAATACAAACCCGCGCCCGCTTCAGGGCCCCGGCCAACTCGAGGAGGCCGGTCTTGCCCCGCAGGTCGATCATCCCCGTCTGGATCAGGAGTTGGTCTTCGCCGTCGCCGTGGTAGAGGGATCGCTGTAGCTCGGGGGCGCTACCTACTAGCCCCACCCGCAAGCCCTGGCCCTGGCACCATTCGATCACCTGGCGCCAGTATTCAAGCGGCCACATCTTGGCGCGGCGGGTAGTGGTGATGTGTACGAGAACCTCCGGCACCGGAAAATCGGGATCCCGGCTGGGGAGCTCTAGGCGGAAGAAATCCGTCTCTACATAGGCCAGGCGGCAGAAGATCTCGGCAATGTAGTTGCTGGTGAGGATATCTTTGTAGCGCTGCAAAAACGCCAGGCTGTTCCAGTCGTCGTCCTGGAGCATGCGCTGCACCGGGTCGGAGCCGGGATCCAACTTGCGGCGAAAATCCAGGGTCAAGCCGGCCCCGGCAATGTACCGGGGTCGCAGGGCCGTCACCGCCACCAGGTTGAGCTCGCTGAACTCGTCGCAGTTGATGGCCAGATCGTAGGGCCCGGCCTGGGCCACCCGATCCCGCACTGCCGCCGTCAGGGCCTCGAGGTAATCGGGGCGGCGGCTGTAGAGGGGGAAGCTGAAGTCGATATAGGGACAGTGGAGCTCAAAGTCGCGGGTGGTCTCGCTGCCGAAAAAATCCAGGACACAGCCGGGGTATTTCTCCTTGAGGCCGCGCAAGAGGGGGACGGTGACCACGAAGTTGCCCACCTTGCTGGAAGAAAATACCGCTAGGTGGGGCCGTTCCCGCAGAGGCTGGTTGGCAAACCGTTGCATAGGGTTGGGATCCCCAAAAAAAGCCGTTTGCGTCGGCGGTGCGGAGCACGTTTGCTAGGCTAGCATCCCCAGATCCCCTTCGCGTCCAGCGCCGGGATCCCTGGGCCAGACTTTAAGGCCGGCTGGCTTGGCTGCCATCCCAGATGACCACCACGGCAAAGCGATCCAGAAAGCCGCTGCTGGCGTTCATCTGGCGCAGGTTGAAGGCGTCTTCGGCGGAGATCACCAGGTCATAGCCCAGGGTGCGCAGGGCGCGGATGCGGTGGGGCCGCTCCCCAATGCGGTTGACTAACAAGCGGGCCTGCTCTTCCGAGGTGGCGTAGGCGGCTGTGCCCTCGCTGCCCACAAAGGCGGCGTTGAGATCCTGGCCAAGGTTGATAGGCGGGTAAACTGGGTTGCCGTCGGGATCCAAAAGGCGCATCGACTGGCTGGGCAAAAAGTCCAGGCCCCGCGCATCGACAATTAACCCAGTTACCTGGGGCTCTCGCCGCCGGGATCCCGCCTCTAGGCCAGTTCCACCCCCTGGGCCCATCCCTGAGCCAGGGCTGGAGCCGCGCACCCCGCTCTGGCCGCTGCCGGGCCCGATCACGTCTCCCTGTCCAGAGCCAGAGCCGCCGCCGGGGCTGGTGCCCAACTGCCGCAACAAGTCCAGATCGAAAATCGGCCCTTCCGACCCTGCGTCCTCGACAGGAAACGCCGACTCTACGTTTTCTACCTGGTCGGGAGTGACCGGACGCCAAGGCGTTTCTTCCGGGAGGGGTTGTTTCTCAACCGCTGGGGCAGGGGATCCCCCCTGGAGGCGGTAGAGGGGAGGAAACAGGGTTTGCGCTTCAACAGCTTCCCCCGGCCAGACCAGGATCCCCAGCGCTGCCCAGATCGCTCGCATCCCTGCACCGTGAGTCCTATCTTTCCACCACCTCATGCCCACACCTCTTGGCCTGATAACCTGCGGCTCACCCTTCCCCCATGCTACCCAGGCAAGGCCGGTGCGGCAGGGGATCCCGCGCAGTCCTCTTTTGGACTGGAGAGCAGCGGCTGATGCTTGGCCGCCCATCCGCCGGCAAGGGCGGGCCGCAAGCCCATTGTGGGGATCCCTGACTCGAGATGGCGGGGAAAACGAGGCTTTGATCCCCAGCGATCCCCAAGCTCTTGACCAATAGGCAAAAATACGTGAACATAAGTTCATCATTCCTTTGATCCCCGTTGATCCCGACCTATGGTCATCAGCGGTTGGAAAACGCCAAGCAGGCTGTTACCCCAGTGGGCCAGGGGTTGCCCTTAGCCACAAGCTGGGATCGGCCTTTGGGTTAGCCAGTGGAGTGTGCGCACAAGCCCGATCTGTTGAGGACAGGAGACCCCGACCATGCCACAAGAGCGGATCCCGTTGGAAGAGATGACCATCCGGCAGTTGCGAGAAGAAGCTGCCCGCTACCAGATCCCCAAGTACAGCCGCATGACCAAGGATCAGCTCATCCAGGCTGTCCGGGAGGCCCAGGCCAAAGCTGGCCGCCCCGCCGATACAATGCCGGAGCCGAGCGGCCAAGAAGCGGTGACTGGCACCAAGTTTGTCGGCCCAGGGCGTAGCAATCCCGATCTGGTCGATGTGGACAAGCCGCTGGGGGATTTGCCGGATGGCTATGGCGAAAGCCGCATCGTTTTGCTGCCGCGGGATCCCCAGTGGGCCTACGCCTATTGGGATGTGCCCAACGAGGCCAAAGAAAGCAAGCGCCGCGAGGGAGGGCAGCAGTTGGCGCTGCGCCTCTACGACGTAACCGATATCGATTTCGAACGCCAGCCGGCCCACAGCATGCAGGAGTACCCCTGTGACGAGCTGGCCCGCGAGTGGTACTTGCCGATCCCGGTGAGCGACCGCTCCTATTTGGTGGAGATCGGCTACCGGACCGCAGATGGCCGCTGGCTGATGTTGGCCCGCTCGGCGGCGGTGATGGTGCCGCCGGTCTTCCCCTCCGACTGGTTTGAAGAGCACTTCCTGACGGTGCCCTTTGACATGCCCCTCCAGGGCCGCACCCTCTACCAGCTCACCGAGCCCTACAAGCGCAGCGCCACCGGCATGGGCGTGGTGGCCTACAAAGGCGACGAGCCGCAGCAGCAGAGGACGGCGGATCCCTTCCTGGAGATGGTGGGCGGCTTCGAGGCGATGCGGGTGGCGGGATCCCTGTTTGGCAGCCACCAGATGGGCAGCCGTCAACTGGTGCCCGAGCAGGCCATCAGCTCGTTTATTATCCCGTCGGGCGTGGGCATGATGGGAATGGCTATGGCCATGGCCGAAGTGCCTGCTGCTCCCTGGATGGCTTCCGGGTCGGGACTAGGGCTGTTCTCCGGCGCTTCCGAAGTCCTGCCGCGGCGCTCCCGCAAGTTCTGGCTGGTGGCCGATGCCGAGCTGATTGTCTATGGGGCCACGGAGCCCGATGCCACCGTCACCATCGGCGGGCGCAAGATCCAGCTCAACCCCGATGGCACCTTCCGCTTCCACATGGCTTTCCCGGATGGCAACATCGACTTCCCCATCTTTGCTGTGGCTGCCGACGGCGAGCAAAACCGGGAGATCCACATGACCTTCGACCGCCGCACCCTCTCCCGCCGCACCAACACCAAGGAGGAGGCCATCGAAGAGTTGTTGCCCTGAAGGATCCAACCTTTCCCTTCTTGCCCCCTGGAGCTGGCCGGGGGGCTTTCTTTCCTGGGCTGGAGAGCTTGACTCCAGCCATCAAAACAGGGGATCCCAGCCCTAGGAGAGGTCAATCACCTGGATCAGTTGTTTCAGCTTCTCCATCACCCGTCCAGAGCGAAGCAGGTCTTCCGCCTGTTGGATCCCTTCTGGCAAGGATGGGGCGTGGCCGAGGAGCCACAGATAGCTGCCCCCATTCCAGAGAACGGCTGGGGTGAGTTCACAGGGATCCCCGCTGAGCACCTGCTGCATCTGCCGGAGCAGCTCTTTCTCTCCGGAGAAGGGGATCTCCGGGCCTGCCAAGTGGCAATCTCTGGCCTTCAAGAGCAGCCGTTTCCCGCCCTGGTTGAGAATGGCCGCTCGCTCCCGTGGCAGGTCGCAACTGCCTTCCAAACCTTTGACGGTGGTGAATTGCCGAATCTCCCGCAGGGCAAACAGCTCCAGCATCGTGGCCTCGGTGGGAGGATGCACATAGCCGGCCACCAGGTGAAAGGGGCCTTGGTAGGGTGTCCAGACCAGCTCCAAGGTGGCCAAGGGGGGGCGCTTGCCGATTTGATCCCGGTAGTCCATCAGAGCCTGAGCCTGGGGAAAACAGGTGGGCAAATACAAAAATCCCAGCCCGGTTTGTTCCAGCAGTTGCCCCACCCGCTCCAGGGATAGCCCTCGCCAATCCACCCCCAAGCTCCGCCACACCGTTTCCAAAGGCAGCCCATACTTGGTGGGACAGAAGCCAGAGCCATGCAGCAAAACGGCTGACCCTGCCGCTGCCAGCAGCAAAGCCACCAGCACCCCCAGCGGTGCCGTCCGCGAGCGGCCATCGTAGGGATGGCCAAAGATGATCAAGGGATGAGGCAGATCCTGCCGGGGCAGAAGAGGGCCGTACTCTGCATAGGCATCCAACATACCGGCCAGCTCCTCGGCAGTGGGGCGCTTGATGCGGTGGGCAATTAAAAAAGCCCCGATCTGGGCGGGAGTGGCCTCCCCCCGCAGGAGCATTCGAGCAGCGCTGGCGGCCTCTGCCCGGCTGAGATCCTGGTGGGTGTGGGTGCCGCTGCCGATTTTTTTCAACAGCTCGCGAAACTCTTGGCTCATAGCATCGGCGGTCGGGAGCGCTGGGCTACTCAGGATAGGGGGAGATAAGGGCGGAACACTTGAAACTACCGATATGGGTATTTGACCAGAAATTTCTACAAAAGGTCTCTACAAAACCGACAACAGCCCAGCAGAGGGCCAATGGGGATCTGCGCCGGAAGCAGGCTCAACCTCAGACTGCCTGATAAGCTGGGCGGCCAACTGCAAAAACCGGCGAATGGGAGGGATCCGATAGCGATCGCTGGTGGTAACCATAACCACCTGTCGCCTCAATAGGGGGGGCTCGGTGGGTCGCACCTGCAAATCCGGATCGGCGCAGCAGTCCACCAGGGCCGACTCCGGCAGGAGGGCAATCAACTGCCCCTGTCGCACCACCCCCCGAAAGGCATCCAAGGTGTTCAGTTCCAGGGCTGCTTTCAGGGGAAGCCCCTGTCGGGCCAGATGGGATCCCACCAAGGAGCGCATGCCATAGCCATCTTTGAACACAGCCTGGGGATACTCCGCCAGCACCTTCCAGGGGATCCGCTCGTAGCGGCTGAGGGGATGGGTGGCGGGCATCAATACTTGAATTGGCTCCGAGTACAGTGGCTCCACCACCAGCTCTGCCCCCCGCGTCATCAGGGGGTTCTCCATCACCAGGGCCACGTCCACCAGCCCATCCCTGAGCACCTTCAAGGCGCGGTCGCTGCCCAGAGCGGTAACCCGCAACTGCACCTCTGGGTACTCCCGGCAAAACTGTTGCAGCACCGGCGGCAGTTGATGGGCGATCAGAGAATGGATCCCAGCAATGCAGAGCTCGGTTTGCTGGCCCTGCAGCCATTCTCGAATGCTTTCCTGAGCCCGCTGCCATTCCTGACAGATGCGACGGGCATGGGGCAAAAGCCGTTCCCCAGCTACGGTTAGAGCCACCGGGCTTTTGCGATGCAACAGCGGAGCGCCCACTGCTTCTTCCAGGGCCTGGATCTGGCGGCTAATAGCCGATTGGGTCAGACCGCTGAGGCGAGCAGCGGCCAAAAAGCTGCCCGTTTCCACCACGTTCAAAAAGGCTTGCAACAACTCCAGCCGCACTCGGGATCCCTTGATTTGATGTGATGATGTAGCCTGCCGTGGTGGCATCCTAGCTGGGGAAGCGGTAGGCTTTTGTAAACACCGTTACAAGTTGTTTGTTGGACTGGGGATCCTCAAGCCGGGAGGAGAGGAGGCAGATGGGCTGGGATCCGACCTTGCTGGAGGGGCTGCTCAACTCTGCCATTCCCCACCTTTTCCCCGCTGCCCAAGTGGCCATCCGCCACAAGGGAAGGTGTATCTACTCAAGGGCGGCAGGTTATCTCGACCCTGAGACCCGGCGCCAACCGACAACCTCGGCCACCCGTTTTGACCTGGCCTCGCTGACCAAGCTGTACACCGCCACCGCCTGCATGGCCCTGGTGGAAGCCGGAGCGTTGCTGTTGGATCAACCGGTGAGTCTCCTGTTGCCGGAGTTTCAGGGATCCCGCCCCATTGCCCCCTATGAAGATCCTCTGCAGCCGGGGAAATGGATTGCTGTGGAACCGGAATCCTTAGGCCAGCTTGTCGCAACAGAACAGGTGACGGTGCGACAGTTGCTGGCCCACACCGCCGGTTTGCCCGCCTGGCGGCCCCTGTTTCGACAGCCCGATGCCGAGTCTGCCCGGCACATGGCTTTGCACACCTTTTTGGCCTACAGGCCGGGATCCCGCACAGTCTACAGCGATCTTGGATTGATCCTGCTGGGGCTGGCTTTGGAACGTCTGAGCGGAACCCGTCTGGATCAGATCTTGTACGCCCGGATCTTGCGGCCTCTGGGCCTGAGCCAAACTCAGTTTTATCCGGGGGATCCTTTCGACCCACCCCCTGTCTCTGTCTCTTGTGCCCCCACCGAGCTGTGTCCTTGGCGAAAGCGCCGCCTGCAGGGGCAGGTTCACGACGAAAATGCCGCCCGCCTGGGCGGGATCGCCGGCCATGCCGGACTGTTTGCCACGGCAGAGGAAGTAGCCGCTTTCGGAGAGAGTTTTTTGACGAGATCCCTGTTGCAGCCGCAGACGGTGAGGGAAATGACCCGCGAGCAGTTGCCTCAGCAAGGGGATGCCCACCGCTGTCACGAGCGCCGGGGTTTGGGGTTTGCCTTGCGCTCCCCGGATCCCTTGGCCAGCAGCTACCCGTTCAGCCCCAGCGCCTTCGGCCACACCGGCTTCACCGGAACCTCCCTGTGGATCGATCCAGAGCGGGAGCTGGTGGTGGCGCTGCTCACCAACGCCGTCTACCACGGTCGGCAGGAGAACGGATTCCAGGCTTTCCGGGTTGCCTTCCATCAGGCCATCCTAGAGGGGCTTTCTTGATCATTGAGTTCCTGACCGTTCCCGCTAGGGTGCCGTAGGCATAACCGAGGCTGAGGTGGACGAGACCTTTTACCGACAGTTGGCAGACATGCTGATACATTTACGCTGAACACTGCTGAACATCACTGTTCAACTATGCAGCGATAGCATTCTGCTTGTTTCCATTCGCGTTAGCGGGACGGAGTCCAAACAGAATGGCGGTATCCCGCAAAGCTTTGAGTAGAATACCCAAAGCGCAGTTTCCGTGTCGTCTTACTACCAATTTTCTGCTTTGCTTTGGCTACCATGTTGGCAGACTCGAAAGTAAACAGAAAGATCAACTGGTAGTAATCCGTACTGAACATATTATACATTATTTTCAGTATAGTTGAGCTTATTATTGACTAGAGTCATGCTCTCCCGCGGGCCGCTGGTGGTGGCCACGGTGGTCCGCACCCAGGGATCTGTGCCTCGCCAGGCGGGGGCGAAACTGGCTGTGGGATCCGATGGCACCCTGTTGGGCACTGTTGGCGGTAGGGCTGCCGAAGCGGAAGTCATTGCCCGAGCGCAAACCCTTTTGCAGACCGCTGTTCCCGTTGGCGATGGCGATGGGGAGTCCTCGCCGGCTGGGATGCAAGTTTCCCTTGACCTCAACAGCCCTCCCTTGGGCGTTTGCGGGGGACGGATGCACATTTGGCTACAGCGATGGCAGGGATCCCTTGCCCAAACATTGGCGGCCCAGATCCTCCAGGCTCTGACCCAAGGGCCAAGGGCTTGGCTGATCACTCCCCTCCATCCTCAGGGGTTCCCCTACCTCAGGCTTGGCGACAGCAATGTGGAGCACTTTGCCCCCCTGCCATCCCGCCCACAGCTCCTCGCGGGATCCTGGGTCGAGCCCCTCCTCCCTTCCCCCACCCTGCTGATCGTCGGAGCGGGCCACTGCGGCCTGTCCCTGGCCCAGATCGCCCATTTGGCCGGCTTTCGCATTTGGGTTCAGGACGATCGCCTGGACTGGGTAACCCCTCAGCGCTTTCCCGTTGCCGAGCGGCTGTGCTCAGAACCCTTTGCCCAACTTATCCCCCATCTGCACAGGATCCCGCAGCTCTACATCGCTCTTGTGACCCGCAGCTACAGCCTCGATTGCCAAATCCTGCGGGCCATCTACCACCCCGGCCTGACCCCCCACTACCTGGGGATGATCGGCAGCCGCAAGCGGGTACAAACCGTACTGCGAACCCTGGCCCAGGAAGGGATCCCGGAGACCGCCTTCAGCTAGAAATCGCAGGAGCCCCGCACTGTACCCGTAGGGTCAGTGTCGGGAGGAATGCGGAAGTTACGATAGAACCATGACCCAAGTCCTGACCGTCTCCTGTAAGCTCAAGGTGTCCCAGTCGCAGGCCGCAAAGTTGGACGCGACCTTGGATGCCTTTGTGCAGGCGTTGAACTGGGTCAACCAAAACACGCCCGAGAAAGTCACCAACGCCGTTAAACTTCAATCTCTGTGCTACCGCGAAATCCGTGCCCGGTTCGGCTTGTCCAGTAACTTGGCTCAGCAGGTCTGCAGACGGCTGGCCGGTGCCCGCAAGGTTGCCCGACAGAAAAACCGCCCCGTCAAAGCGTTCAAGGGGGGCTTCGCGACCTATGACGCTCGTATCTTTTCGTTCCGCGAGAAAGACTGGACGGTGTCGCTGACCACGGTTGAAGGGAGAGAACGCTTTGAGCTAGCCATTGGCCGTTACCAGAGAGAACAGTTGGCGGGCTCCAATCCCAAATCGGCCACTCTGGTCAAGCGCAGAGACGGCTCCTACTACATCCAGATTTGCGTAGAGAAAAACCCGCCCAAGCAACAAGATACCGACAGGGTGATCGGGGTGGACTTGGGCAGGACGGATATCGCCCATACGTCAGAGGGGGACAATTGGAATGGACAGCAGTTGAACCGAGTCCGCGACCACTACTCCAAGCTGAGGGCGGCACTCCAACGTAAAGCCAGTAAGGGCACACGCAGTTCGCGGCGCAGATGCAGAGAACTGTTGCAACGGCTGTCTGGCAAGGAAAGACGCTTTCAAACGTGGGTCAATCATCGCATCTCCAAAGCTATTGTCTCTAGGGCAAAAGCCACAAACAGCGCTCTTGCTCTGGAAGACTTGACAGGGATTCGGGAAAGGGTCAATCAACAGCCACGCAGCAAAGCCGAACGGCGCAGGGCCAACAGTTGGGCGTTTTATCAACTCCGTCAATTTTTGGAGTACAAGGCTCTGCGTGCGGGGGTTGCTCTGATTCTTGTTCGGCCTGCCTACACGTCGCAGACCTGCCACCGGTGTTTGCACATCCATCCCGACCCTGCGCAATCCTATCGCAGTGGGAAGCAGTTCAAGTGTGGGCACTGTGGATGGGAAGGGGATGCGGACTGGAATGGGGCCAACATGATTGCCAAGCTTGGGGCTGTCGTAAACCAGCCTAGAGGCCCGTGGTTGGCTTGCCAACTGCAGGGCTACCGAAAGCCCGCCCTGTACTGCGAAGCAGTCAGGGCCGGGTAGTTTACTCGGCTCTTTGCCCCCATTGGCCTGGAGATCCACGCCGAAACCCCCGCCGAGATTGCCATCAGCATCACCGCCCAGCTCATCCAGGTGCGACGGGGATCCTCGAAGACAATACCCACACAAAAGGGCGAAACTTAGGCGTAGGCTTGCCGGTTAGCCGGAGGACAGGCTAGACTGGAAAAACGGCGCGGGGTAGAGCAGCCTGGTAGCTCGTCGGGCTCATAACCCGAAGGTCACTGGTTCAAATCCAGTCCCCGCTATAGGAACTCAACATCTGCAGGCATTGGGAGAGCTTCTCTAAGTTGTCTTGAGCCGAAGCTAGGAAGACGGTGCATGGATCCGCGGGAAATCGAGGCGTTGATACAGGCTGCCCTGCCCGGAGCCAAGGTGCAGGTAGAAGATACAGTTGGCGATGGCAACCATTTTCAGGCTGTCGTCGTAGCTGAGCAATTCCAAGGCCTCCCCCTCATCAAACAGCACCGGCTGGTGAACGAGGCCTTGAAGCCCTACCTTCAGGATGGCCGTCTCCACGCCCTAGCCCTCCGTACCTTTACCCCTAGCCAGTGGGAGCAGCTTCGGAGAGCAGCCCCCGGCTCAGCTTGAGCGGGCTTGCACTAGCCAAAGCTAATACGGAGCAGAGAAAAATCATCCTCAAGATCGGCCTTGCCGCGGAAAGACTGAATGTGCTGCAGAACGTGATCGAGGCCAACGCAGGCATGCTTGCTTAGGAAGGACTTCCAGTTCTCTATCCCCCAGATCCCTTCCGAGCTGGAC
>NZ_JANSHG010000062.1:0-12768 GCF_047461555.1 Synechococcus sp. WC101 | reverse complement strand
GCCCGAAGCGCTCCTGCCCTCGGTGAGCTTTCATCTAGAGGCTGATCCCAGCCGCTACCGCGTCCTCTCCTCAGAACGGGTAACTCTGGCGGGATCCCCTGTCCAGCATCTGCGTTTAGAGCCTCTCCAAGAGGGCCAGGTGCGGGAGCTGTGGCTGGATCCGGAGTCGGGGCTGCCGCGGCAGGTGCTCTTGTTTTTGTCGGGGGTGTGGGGACAGGCCTATGCCCTGATAGGGTTTGCGGCAGTGCCGGATCCCCAGGCAGGGGTTAGCTACTGGCTGCCGGAGAGCACCCGCATCAATTTGGCCTACGGGTTTTGGACGCTGGAGGGCCTGACCCGCCGCCTGTTCAGGGGATCCCTTTCCATCCGGCACGACTACCAGGACTACCGCATCCTGCCGGAGGGGGTGCAGCTGCGCTTTTTGCCCTCGCAGCCGCCGGTGGATGCGCCGCCGGTGGTGGCCGGCCTGCCGGAGAGCACGCCCCCAGTGGAGCTAGGAGATGTGCAGGTTTTGGGGGTGGATGAGCAGGGAAACCAGCAATTTAGGATTGGCCTAGGCCGACGCAGCGAGGCCAAGACCCCCTTGGAAGACCGCATCGCCGCCTTTAACCTCACCCGACCGGCCAGCCGCAACGCCCTTACCCAGATCGATACCCTAGCCTTCTTGCCTTTGGGGAGCAGCCAGTTGCCTATCTACCTCTTTCAATTCGACACGGGTCGCCCTCTCTATCCCCTGCAAGGGGTGGAGCGCCCGCGGGTGGATCCCAACGGGGTTTTCGATCCCAGGCCGCCCGCCATCAAACTCTTTGGAGACTAGCTCCCCATGCTGACCGATGCCGCCTACGGCGTAATCCCGATCCTGCCCCTCCCGCCCGCCCAGGGATCCCATCTCTACCTGCTCATCCAGCATCAGAAGGGGCACTGGGCCTTTCCCAAAGGCCACAAAGATGAGGGGGAAAGCGACTTGGCGGCAGCCCAGCGGGAGTTGCGGGAAGAAACCGGCCTAACCGACTACCAGCTCCTGACCCTGCCCGGCCAGCCTGGCCCTTTGACGCTGCAAGAGGCCTACACTTTTATAGATCCCGAGGGAAACGCGGTGGCCAAGACCGTCACCTACTACGTGGCTCTGCTGCCACCCCAGTTTCCTCCCCCTGAGCTGCAGGTGCAGCCAGAAGAGGTGGCCGCCTACCGCTGGTGCTCCTACCCCGAGGCGTTGGAGCAGATCAGCTTTGAAGAAAGTCGCCAGCTCCTGCGCCGCTGCCAAGCCCATTTGGAGCAGCTTTGGCAGGCAGGAAAGTTCTAAATTTCGGGCAGCTTGAGTTTCCTTCACCGCTGGCCCGCTTGTCCTTGACCGGGGAGAAGGGGCAACTCCAGGGCCGGGTTCTCCAGGCGGGTCAGCTCCCAGCGATAACGCTTCCGCCGCTGCCAAGTCAGCCGGAAAGGCTGCTCCAGGGCGTTTACCTGATCCCGCGTCAGGTTGGCCAGAGGGCCGCCGGATCCCTCGATAATAAACCAGAGGGTGGCTTGGCCTTGATCCCCAGAGCCGAGCTGCACCTGCATCTCCTGCGGCCGGATGCGCAGGCGCAAGAACTGGCCGAAGATCTCGCGGCTGTAGGCCAGCGCCTGCTCTTTGTCCAGGCCCCAGCCGTCGCGATAAGTGTCGGCCACTAAGGTTTCTACTTGGGCCCAATCTCGCCGTTCTACGGCTTGCAGCAACCTCTCGGTGTGGGCTCGGATTTGCCGCTCCGGCTGAGCGTAGTGCCAAAAGGCGCCCCCTGCGATGCCCAGGACGACGGATCCCACTAGCCCCCAGCGCAGCCAGGGGGGAAGGGGGGCAGAGGAGGAGTGGGAGGAGGAAGACACGGGTTTAAGCAGAGCCAGAAAAGGGCCTTCTCTAGCTTAAAGAATCTGGATGTGAGAAGATCAACTTCCAGCCCTAAGCGGGCTGCCACCCCAGAAGCTGGGGCAAGCTGTCGCAGCCGCCAGATCCCAACGCGAATGCCGACCGGTATGACCAAGCCCACCGATCGCCTGCTGCTGGAGTTTGAGCAGCCTGTTGCCGCCCTCGAACAGCGCATCCAGGAAATTCGCGCCTTGGCCGAAGAAAACGACATCGACGCCTCTGAGCAGATTCGCCAACTAGAGGCCAAAGCCGAAGAGCTGCGCCGCGAGATCTTCAGCCAGCTCACCCCCGTAGAACGGCTGCAGGTGGCCCGCCATCCCCGCCGCCCCACCACCTTGGACTACGTCCAGACCATCTGCGACGACTGGTTTGAGCTGCACGGGGATCGCCACGGCCAAGACGATCCGGCCATCGTCGGCGGCCTGGCCAAACTGGGGGATCAGCCGGTGATGATCCTCGGCCACCAAAAAGGCCGCGACACCAAAGACAACATCCACCGCAACTTCGGCATGCCCAACCCCGCCGGCTACCGCAAAGCCCTGCGGCTGATGGAACATGCCCACCGCTTCGGCCTGCCCCTATTGACCTTTATCGACACGCCGGGGGCCTACCCAGGGGTTAAGGCAGAAGCCGAGGGCCAGGGGGAAGCGATCGCCACCAACCTGCAGACCCTGTTTCGGCTGGAGATCCCCATCATCTGCACCGTCATCGGCGAAGGGGGATCCGGGGGGGCTTTGGCCATTGGCATTGGGGATCGCATCTTGATGTTTGAGCACGCCGTCTATTCGGTGATCTCGCCGGAAGGCTGTGCGGCCATCCTTTGGAAAGATGCCAAGAAAGCGCCGCAAGCAGCGGCAGCCCTGCGCATTACCGCCCAAGACCTGCTGCAGCTAGAGGTCATTGACGAGATCTTGCCGGAGCCGGTTGGCGGCGCCCACCGCGCCCCCCTGGAAGCTGCCCAGACGCTGAAAGAAGCTCTCCTGCGGCATCTCAAGGAGCTATCTGCTCTGAGCGGGCGGGAGCTGCGGGAGGAGCGCTACCAGAAGTTTCGCCGCATGGGGGCCTTTCTGGAGCTGGCTCAAGAGAGCTAGACCGGATCCCTACCAGGTGACCCGATCCCGCAGTTGCTCAATCCGGGCCGTCCCGATGCCCTTGACCCGCTGTAGATCTTCCAAGGAGGAAAAGGGACGGGCCTCGATGATGCGCTGCGCCAGGGCCGGGCCAATGCCGGGCAACTGCTGCAGCTCTGCTGCGGTGGCGGTGTTTAAGTTCACGCGGGAAGCTTGCGGGGTAGCCGGCTGGGAAGGGGATCCCCTGTCAGGAACGGAGATCACCTCGACTTCCAGCAGCTCCGGCTCTGCTTCAGATGAGGAGAGGGCGACGGGGACAGGGCTGGGGCAGAGGCGGGCTCTCTCTTCCGCCTGTTGCTGCAGGCGGCGGCTGGGGCCAAAGCGGGCCTCAGCAATGAGCCGCTCGAACTCGCGCACAAAGTGATCCACCACCCGCTCATTACGGATGATCAAAAGGTTTTCGTCGTTGATGTGGTTGGCCGCCATTGACCAGTTGTGGGATCCGGTGATCACCGTGGCCTGAGGAGTGCCGGGATCGACGATGGCGAACTTGTGGTGCAGCTTGTCTCCCGGGGCGAGGTTGGGCACGCCCACGGATGAAGCGGGCACTGTCCAAGGCAGGCGGGCCGCGTCCACCCGGCAGTTTTCGTCCGGGAGCAGCAGCCCCCACATCTCCAGGGTGCGGCTGTAGTCGCGAAAGGCAAAGCCGGGATCGAACACGCCGCGGATCAGCACGTTGCGCTCCTGGCGCAGTTGCCTGAGCTGGTTGGCAATGCCTGAGTCCGTAAAGACGAACAGGGCCAGATCCACCTGCTGCTGCGCTTGGGCCAGGGTGGCCGCGATGATGCCGTTGGAAGTGGCCTCGTAGGGCAGGGAGCGGCTGCTGGGAGAAAAATGTACCCCCACGATGGCATCGCCAAGGTAAACCGTCTCCAGGGGACGCTTGAGCTTTTGCACCCCGAAGCGGCTGTCGGGCAACCCTCCCGGCCCATCTCCCCACATGAGGTTGAACTCCTCGGTGTAGAGGCGAGCCAGCTCGGGGCTATCCAGCAGCAGCAGGTGGTTGGCGTTGCCCACACTGCCGGGGGCATCGAAATCCCCGTGGATATCGGAGAGGGTAAAATTGGCCGATCCGGTCAGCACCCGCTGCCCGTCGATAATCACAAACTTGTGGTGCATCAGGCCGCTGCCCTTGGAGCCGTCGGCGGTGTCGTCCAGCCAGGGCACCTGCCCCCCATCGAGCAGGGCATAGACATCCCGCGTGGCGATCTCTTCTGGGGAGAGGCGCCCATCCCGGTTCACATCCACCAAGTTGCGGTACTCCTCGTACTTGCGGCGGCTGCGCTCGTCCAACGCCCGCACTTCGGCAGGGGTGAGCTGGTGCCAGGCCCGCACATAGGTATTTTCGGTAATCACCCGCACCGGGATCCCGGCCTGGCGCCGCTCGGCCAGGGCCTGGGCAATCAGGGGCAGGTTCAACTCTTGCACCGCCACATCCAGCGACTGCTGGGCGGAGCGGATCTGGGAGAGGATCAGCTCCTCCAGGTTGTAGCCGTAGCGATAGACCTGGCGATAGGGATCCCGATAGGTGCTCTCGCGGCTTTGGTTGAACGCCACCCGGATGCGGGGGTGCTGCGGCAGAGGGGCCAGGGTGGGCAGCTCTGGCTCTTGGGGATAAGGCCGAGGTCGGGGGCCCACCCAGTAGCCAATGGCCACCAGGAGCAGCAGCAGGGCAGCCCAGGGCAGCCAACGACGCAGTTGCCGCCGCCAAGATGGGATCCCGATCCCGTTCATCCCCTTTCTCCCCTCCAGCAACCACACCCAGAATACCGAACTTTACCGTAGCCACTTCTACGCAAAAGTGACCCCTGCTCTGCTCTAGGGCCACCCGTGCGAGAACGGCTTTTGACCCTAAGATGGAGACGAATGTTTTGAGTTATTAACTTTTGTTATGAATCGCAAAGCCCTCACCCTTGGACTGACGGCGGCCACCTGCTTGGCCTTAGTCGGTTGTGACAGTTCCAGCAACGATACAGCCATTGCCCTGCCGACGCCCACTCCGACTCTCTCTCCCAGCCCTACGCCGCTGCCCAATATCGTCGCCGTTGCCGCTGCTAACCCTAACTTCAGTACCTTGGTGACGGCCCTGCAGGCAGCGGGCTTGGTGGGGGCTTTGCAGCAAGAAGGCCCCTTCACGGTCTTTGCTCCCACCAATGCTGCCTTTGCCGCTTTGCCCCCTGGCACGGTGGAAGCCTTGCTGCGGCCTGAGAACCGGGCAGAGCTGGTGCGCATTCTCACCTACCACGTGGTTCCCGGCTTGGCCCCCTCCAGCGCCCTCAGATCCGGCCAGCAGGTGACGACTTTGCAGGGATCCCCTGTCACTGTCACCCTTCTTGAGGGCGGACGGATTCGCATCAACAACGCCAACGTGATCACCGCGGATATTCAAGCTGCCAACGGCATCATCCACGTCATCGACACCGTCTTGATCCCACCTCGCTAAGGCTTCAGGCATTATTAAGAAAGAAGATCAAGTCCGGCAGTGATTGGGAGGCCCAGCGTGGAACGGCCCAAGTGGGTAGCCATTATGACGGGAGCTTTGGCCATTGCCCTGGGGGTGGGCTATTTGTTGTTGGTGCAGCTATTGGACTACCGGGGGGGCGAGTTTTTGCCAGCGCCGCTGGAGCCGCCGGCGGTTTTGCCAGGGATCCCTGGCCTTTTTGGCCACTTGGGCTGAGGGCAATCTCGATTGGCGTTTTCTGTCTTCAGCTTCTGGTTTTGCCGGTGGGTAGCTGTTCCTAAACAAAGCTTCTTGCAAAAACTGTATGCCCAGCTACAGCTAGCCCTATGCTAGAGAAGCGGCTGCGGAGCCCGCTTGCGCCGGGGTTGCCAGCGGAGAGGGTTCAGCCGTCCTAAATTCGCGAACGCTTCTCTCGCCTTTGCAGATCTCTAGACTAGATAGATCTTCAGGGTTTGCCTGGGGATCAGGATCTGTTCCCGATTGGGCATTTGGGCAAGCTGTGGGTTGGCATGGTGTTGTCGCGCTCCACTTGGCTGTGGTTGTTGACGGGGCTGGGCTTGGCGGCTCTCAGCCAATACCTGCAATGGGTTGAGGGCATCTACAGCTTTGTGGCTCCCTATTCGGTGCCGCTGGCGGATCTGGCGGTGGCCGGCATCCTGGGCGGAACAGTGGCGGCAGGGCTGGTGGCACGCCATTGGTGGCAACAGGTTCGCCGACCGCAACAGGATCCCACCCCAGCGGCCAAGCCGCGGCGGCGGGTTAAGTTGACGCGGGATCAGGTGCAAGCAAATCTGCAGGATGTCGATTGCCTTATCCAGAAGCTGC
This sequence comes from Synechococcus sp. WC101, assembly GCF_047461555.1. Classification (NCBI taxonomy): domain Bacteria; kingdom Bacillati; phylum Cyanobacteriota; class Cyanophyceae; order Synechococcales; family Synechococcaceae; genus Synechococcus; species Synechococcus sp. WC101. The sequence goes on along the minus strand of NZ_JANSHG010000062.1, from coordinate 6,449 downwards.
AGGACGACATTAGCCGTCGCGCCTTGCAGGCCAAGGCGCGGGAGATCGATCGACGGCTGGCCCAGGAAGAATTGCACCTGGTGGTGTTCGGCACCGCTTCTGCCGGCAAAACCTCTCTCATCAACGCTCTGCTGGGGCAGCCTGTGGGGGAAACCGCTCCCACCCTGGGCACCACCCAGCAGGGATCCATTCACACCTATCAACTGGAGGGCTGGAGTGGCCCCATCTCCCTCACCGATACCCCTGGCCTGCTGACCATCGGCGGCGCCGGCGAGGCGGAGGCCCGCGCCCTGGCCCAGAAGGCGGATCTGTTGATTTTGGTGGTGGCCGGGGATCTGCTGGCCTCAGAATATGCCGAGCTGCTCGAGCTGGCCCGGCTGGGGAAATCCACCATCCTGGCCCTTAACAAGACGGATCAGATGTTGCCGGAGGAGGTGGAGATCATCTTGGCCCACCTGCGCCAGCGCACCGCCGGCGTCATTCCCCCTGAGCAGGTGGTGGCCATTGCCGCCGACCCGGAGCCCTTGAAGGTTCGCTACTGCTTCCCCGATGGCTCCAGACAAGAAACCTGGGAGCCGCAGCCCCCCGATACAGGCGCCCTGGTCCAGCAGATGGCCCGCCTGCTGCAGCAAAAGGGATCCCATCTGCGCCTGGCCAACGCCCTGTTGCAAACCCAAACCTTGAGCGAGGCCGTCCAACAGGCCCTGCGGGAAGAGCGCTACCACCAGGGTCGCCAGATCGTGGAGCGGATGCAGTGGGCCACCGCTGCTGCCCTGGCCGTGACCCCCCTTCCGGCTTTGGATATGCTGGCGGGGGTGGTCATCCAGGCGCGCATGATCGGGGAGCTGCATCAGGTGTTCGATCGCCGCATCACCCTGCAGCAGGCTCAACAAATGGCCCACAGCCTGGCGCAAATGATCGTGCAGCTTGGGGGACTGGAGCTGGCCACCCAGGCCCTGGGCTCTGCCCTCAAAGCCAGTCCCTGGATGCTCATGGGGATCCCGCTGCAGGCGGCCAGCGGAGCCTATCTGACGCGGGTGGCGGGGCTGAGCTACCTGGAGTGGCTGCAATCGGGGGATCCCTGGCAAGAGGAGCTCCTGCAAGAGCGGCTCAAGCAGCAGCTTCACAGCCGTTATCCGCTGGCCTTTCTCAAGCAATTGGCTCGCCAAGCCCACTCCAGCAGCTAGCCGAACAGCCCAAGCTCAGCTAGGGCCATTTTAAAAGCAAAAAACCCGTCGCTAGCCCAAAGCAACCCCCTCGGCGGCATGGCCATTCGCCGGCAACTGGTTGAGATCCAACTGCCAAAGCTGAAATTGCTGCGGCTTCCCGGCCTTGGGCACTTGCAGCCAGACCAGTCCCCTTTGCCCCACCTGCAACACCTCGGATCCGACGGGCACGGCCACCTGGGCCAAGGGATACCCCCCCTCGCTATACAGCCAGAGGGAAGAGAACTCCTCCCCCTCGCGACACAGGAGCAGCACGCCCCAAGGGGCCTTGGCCATTTGCAGGGGCCACCCCTTCAAAAACCAGCGGCGCAGCCGCAGCGGGTTGACCTGCACCGAGCAAAGGTGGGGGCAGCATCCCTGGCCTCCTCCATCCCCGCCGGCAAAAAGCAGCCGCTCCCCCAAGCTGAGCACTCTCCCCCTGGGATCCAGGGGTAGGCGATAGCGCAGCGGCTGGGAGCCCGTCTGCGGAGGCCAGGCCGCCGGATAGGGCAACACAGTCATTTCCACCCACTGCCGCCCCAATCCCGCCAACAGCACCAGATGCTCCGAGAGAGCCAGCAAGCGGAGCAGGGATCCCGTTGGCACCTGCCAAGGCCAGCGAAAGTAGCAGTGGAACTCCGGAAAAGGTTGAGCTACGGTTGGCCCAGCCGGCAGCCATTGCACTGCCCCAATTTCTTTGGCAGTGGCCCAGACCAACTCCTGCCGCTCCGCCAGCCAGGTGGCTCGCCAATCCTCCGCAAAACTCAGCAAGGTACGGACGCGCGCGGGACTCAGGTGCAAAAGGTTGCTTTTGGAAAAAGCCAAAGCCTCCGGGAAGCTCGGCAAGGGCAGCACTTGCTGCAACGGTTCGGCCAAGGAGAAACAGGCCAGAGGCGGCGCTCCTGAGGCAAGGGTCTGCAGATCCAGCCACTCCAGCCGCTGAGGGGTTACCCGCAACAGCAGCGGGGATCGGGAGCCGCTCGGATCTTCACAGATGCAGAACTTTTGCTCAGGCAGGGACTCCATCCCGCCCTCGCCAACAAAACCCGGATCCGGCAGATCCCAGACCTGCAGGCCGGGAGGTGACCGCCTGGACAGGCGAGGGCCGACCCAACAACCGGCTGGCTCCTGCCACTCCCGGGCAAAGGTTGCCAGGGCCGAACGCATCTGGGCCGCGGTGCGAAACCGCCGCAGGGGCAACTTGCGCAACGTGATCTCCAGCAGTTCCTGCAGCGGGGCCGGGATCCCTTCCGGACAGACAAACGGCTGGTTGAGGTGGGCGTGCATCAACTGGCTGGGGGAGCCGGAAAAGGGTCGCCGGCCCGTCAACAGCTCCAGGAGGATGATCCCCACCGCGTAGAGGTCAGAAGCGGGGCTGAACTGGCCGTAGAACCGCTCTGGCGCCATGTAGGCGGGGGAGCCGGTGGCAGAGATCTCGCCGGGAGCAGGCTGGGGGTGACGAGCGATGCCAAAGTCCGTCAGCTTCAGTTGCCAACCCTGGGGCGTGGGCTTGAGCAAGATATTCTCTGGCTTGACATCGCAGTGGATTACCCCCTGTCGATGGGCATGATCCAAGCCGGCCAAGATCTGATCCACAAAGCCCAAAACCTGCTTGACCGGCAGCCACAGCCCCCGCTCCACCTGGTCGATCAGCTCCCGCAGCGTGCCCCCTTCGCAGTACTCCAACACCAAATAGCGCCCCTCACGGGCATGTTCGAGGGCGTAGCAGCGGGTGATGTTGGGGTGGTTCAATGTCAGCAGGTAGCGCAGCTCCCGCAGCAGGTTGGGGGTGGGAAAGCGCTCTGCCGGCAGCTCCTTGAGGGCCACCAGATCCCCCCCGTGGCGGGGCCGGGCACAGAACACGCGCCCATACTGCCCTTGGCCGGCCAAACCCAAAATTTGGTAGCTGTCGTGAATCGACTTGGTGGTACGGGTGCGTCGGGACACGGCCCCAGGGGAATCCATACCGGCACTTTGTATCGTTATATCCCCTGCCCGCTCTCTTCTTGTCCTAATCTCGGCACGGGAACGCTGGACACCTAGGCACCTTTGCCGACAGGGCTGCTCCCCCTGCACCCCCCAACAGAGAGCTTAGGAGCCGGTTAACTGCTTGAGCAGCTCCGCCGCGTGAGCCTCCACCTTGACCTTGGTGATGATGGCCTCGATCTTCCCCTCCGGATCGATGACAAAGGTGGTGCGGTGAATGCCGTTATAGACTTTGCCCATGAACTTTTTCGGGCCATAGACGCCGTAGGCGCTGGCCACCTTGGCCCCCTCGTCCACCAGCAGCGGAAAGGGAAGCTGCAGTTTTTGGGCAAACTTTTGGTGGGAACGGGCGTCGTCGGCGCTCACCCCCAAGACGTGGATCCCGTGCGCCTGATACTCGGCGTAGGCATCGCGAAAGCCACAGGCTTCTCGGGTGCAGCCGGGAGTGTTGTCCCGCGGGTAGAAGTAGAGCACCACCCGCCGGCCCCGCAGCTGGCTCAGGCTGACCAAATTGCCCTCGGCATCGGGCAGGGTAAACTCCGGCGCCGGATCCCCAACAGCAAGAGCCATAGACGGGATCCCTCCTCAGGTGGATTTTTTGGGGGAGAGGATCATCGTGATGTTTCGCCCTTCCTTTTGGGGGGGCTGCTGCATTTCCGCCACGCCTTCTAGGTCTTTGAACAAGCGCTGCAGCAACTCTTCCCCCAACTCGGCGTGCTGGGCCTCGCGACCGCGAAACATCACCGTGGCTTTTACCTTGTCTCCATCCCCCAAAAACTGCTGAGCGCTGCGCAGGCGGACGTGGTAGTCGTGCTCGCCGATGTTGTAGCGAAACTTCACTTCCTTGATCTCGGCGGTGTGTTGTTTTTTGCGGGCCTCCCGTTCTTTTTTCTCCTTCTCAAACTTGAACTTGCCGTAGTCCATGATGCGGCAGACGGGAGGATCCGCCTTGTCGCTGACCAAAACCAAGTCCAGATCTTTTTCTTCGGCCAGGCGCAGGGCTTCGCGCGGGCTCATGATCCCCAACTGGGTGCCATCGGTGTCGATGAGGCGAATTTTGGGGAAGCGGATGCGCTCGTTGATGGCCGGCAGCTCTGCGCGCTGCTTGCGGGGCAAGCGGTCAAGTGGACGTTCTACGGACAAGTTTTCCTCTCTGTGAACAACAACCTGGATGGTAGTACTCAGAGAATAGCAGCCTCTTTTGCGCCGTTGCTGGCCGACGGACTTGCACCCCCAAGTGGTCTATCGGCCAGGAGGGCAAGGCATGCTGCACCTATACTAGCCGGCATTTTTTGTTTTCTTCTAGGGGTTCGCCGACCCACTGGAAGGAAGAAGGATGCTGGATTGGGGCAGCAACCGCGGTAGGATAACCAAAGTGGCGCTCCTGCCGGTGAGAGGGCAGGGGGGGGCTTGTTTTCCGGTTAGCAGGGAGGGCAAAAGTGGTGCAGCTCGGTTTAACGGAACGGGAACTGAAAGAGTTGGCCCAAAAGTCGGTGCAACTGATCCTGAGCCCGCGAGAAGGAGATAGCGAGGCGCTGGCTCAGTACAAAGCCTCGGCCGAATTCCGGGCAGGAGTTCATCTGGCCTGCGCGGCCATGGTGCTCGTCTTGGCGGAAAACAACGAGCGGATTAGCCAGCAGTTGGCTGCTCTCCAGGAAAAGGGATCCCTACCTCTACAGGAACCTTCCCAAAAACCTGCCAGCTAGAGCTGTGCCATGGTTCCAGAGACAGACCCACTGCAAGTGCGCAGCGAGCGGGACGCGATGGGGGAGCGGCAACTGCCGCAGTCGGTGTACTACGGCATCCAAACCGCCCGCGCCCTGGAGAATTTTCCCATCAGCGGCCTCAAGCCGCTGCCGGAGTACGTGGAGGCCTGCGTGCTCATCAAAAAAGCGGCGGCGGAGGTCAACGGCGAGCTGGGCTGCATTCCCCCCGACGTGGCCAAGGCCATTGTCCAAGCGGCAGACGAGATCCTCCAGGGATCCCTGCGGGATCAGTTTGTGGTGGATGTGTACCAGGCCGGGGCGGGCACCTCCCACCACATGAACGTCAATGAGGTGTTGGCCAACCGCGCCCTGGAGATCCTGGGAGAGCCCAAGGGGCGCTACGAGCGGGTCAGCCCCAACGACCATGTCAACTACGGCCAATCCACCAACGACGTCATCCCCACCGCCATTCGCCTGGCGGCCCTGCTGCGGGTGCGGCGGGATCTTTTGGGCACGCTGGACAACCTGGTGGCAGCGCTGGAGCAGAAAGCACAGGAGTTCCACGGCATTCTCAAGGCGGGCCGCACCCATTTGCAGGATGCTGTCCCCATAAGGCTGGGAGATAGCTTCGGCGCCTATGCGGCCATCTTTGCCCAGCACCGCCGCTGGATCGAGGAGGCCAGCCAGGCTCTGGGCAGCTTGGGGCTGGGGGGCAGCGCCGTCGGCACCGGCCTCAATACCCATCCCCAGTACCGGCAAAAGGTGGTGCAACGGCTGGCAGAGTACACCCAGTTGCCCCTTACCCCGGCCCCCCATCCCATGGCGGCGATGCAGAGCATGGCCCCCTTTGTGCACCTGTCGGGATCCCTGCGCAACCTGGCCCAAGATGCCATCAAAATGGCCAACGACCTACGCCTGATGGATTCCGGCCCCAAGACTGGCCTCAAAGAGATCCAACTGCCGCCGGTACAGCCCGGCTCCTCCATCATGCCCGGCAAGTACAACCCGGTGATGGCCGAGATGCTGAACATGGTCTGCTTTCAGGTGATCGGCCTGGACACCGCCATTCTCCTCGCCGCCCAGGCAGGCCAATTTGAGCTCAACGCGATGATGCCGCTGATTGCCTATAACCTCCTGCATAGCTTGCAGATCCTCAACAACAGCCTGCGCGTCTTTACCGAGCGCTGCGTCCGCGGCATCACCGCCCAGGCGGATCGCTGCCGCAGCTATGCTGAGGGGACGCTGGCTTTGGTGACTGCCCTCAATCCCTACATTGGCTACCTGCAGGCGGCAGAGGTGGCTAAGATCTCCCTGGAAACCGGCAAGCCCATCCGCCAGATCGTGTTGGAGCGCAACTTGATGAGCCCGGAACAGGTGGCCAAGGCGTTGAATCTGGAGGCGATGAGCCAGATGCGCTCTTAGCCCCTCCGCGAAAAGGGCAATTAGCCCTCTCGCCTGCCCCTTCCCCCTAGACTAAGTAAGACTCTCCTTTGCCAAGGCAGGCCATGACCGGAGAACGACTGAGCTTGCGGACGAAGCTGGCCTATGGGGT
>NZ_JANSHG010000061.1:0-12831 GCF_047461555.1 Synechococcus sp. WC101 | reverse complement strand
GCTCTCCAACTCCTAGGGCTGCCAAGCCAGGCACACGGCAAAGCCAAATCCCCCTATTATTCCGCTGTTGCATGGAGAGCATAGAGAAAATGGCCGGCTGCCCCGGCGGAAGTGGTCAACAGCTATGCTGGAAGAAGGATAGGATAGCTAGATCGGCAGAGGTTGCCCCTGCCTTTCCGGGAGGTGTACGGAGGGGGAGGGGCGATCCCTGGCCGAGCCGCCCTTGTGGTTTGCAGGATTGAGCGTGGTCTTCTAGCTTAAAAACAACACATCTGTGGAGTCAGAAAGACCCCCCCTTCGACTGTTTCCCCTGGGCACGGATCCCCGCCGGCAGGGCTGTGCCTACTGGCTGGAGATGGGATCCCACCGCTTGCTCCTCGATTGCGGTTTGCCTGCTTCCTCCCTCTTCAAGGCCCTGCCAGGGATCCCGGATGCGGTGATCTGCAGCCATGCTCACTTTGACCACCTGCAGGGGCTGCCCGCCTTTTATCGTCGCTACCCGCAGGTGCCTATCTATGCCACTCCCCTGACCGCCCACTTGGCGGGCGGCCTGTGGGAGCGGGGCGTTTGGCCGGGCTACGACCGGGAAATTCGCTTTCCTCCCTTTCGGGCACTGCCCTTTGGCCAGGCACGAGAGATCCTGCCCCATCTGATGCTCACCTTTTTCACAGCCGGGCACCTGCCGGGAGCAGCGGCAACCCTGCTGCAAAATACCCAGACCACTCCGGCCCAAACCTGCGTCTACACCGGCGACTGTTCCCTGGCCTCAACCCGCTTTGCCCCCGGCTTGGATCTCACCGCTTTGCGCCATTGGCAGCCGGACGTGCTGCTCATCGAAGCCTCGCTGGGATCCACTCGCCATCCGCCCCGTCGCCATCTGGAAAACCGCCTGCTGGAGCGTCTGATCAGCGCCTTGGCAGCAGGGCAGACGGTGCTGTTTCCGCTGCCGGTGTTGGGGCTGGGGCAGGAGCTGCTCTTCCTCCTCAAAGCCCACCACCGCTTTACCCAGGCTTCCCAAGAGCTGACCGTGTGGGTGGCGCCGGGGCTGGCGGCAGGCTGCAACCTCTACGAACGCTTGCTCCCCTACCTGCCGGAGCCGGTGCGCAATTTCGCCACCTATCAGCCCTTGTTCTGGGAAGACCGCCTGCAGCCGCGGGTGCAGCCCCTCACGGAGGCGGATCCCCTGCCCCAGGGCCTGTTGCTGTGCGATGCCGATGCCGGGCCTGAAGCCTGGGATCCCATCTGGTCGCGCTTGCTGGCCCAGCCGCAGCGCTCCTGTCTGCTGGTGCGGCTGCCGGAAGTGGAGCTGGCCACCCCCTTTGACCAATGGCCAGCGCCGCTGCGCTCCCGCATCGGAGTGGAGTGGCTGGCTTGGCACAGCCACAACGACGTTGGGCATCTGACCCAGATCGTCCACACCTTTCGCCCCCAACATGTGGTCTTGGTGCACGCCAGCCCCCAGCAGGCGCAGGATCTGGCGGATCTGCCGGAGCTGTGCAACCGTTACCATGTCCACTGCCCCCAACCCGGCCATTGGTTGGAGCTGCCCGACGGCCGCCTGCAAACCCAAGTCAAGCCGTCAGAATTTCCCAGGGATCCCGCCTTGCGCTACGAGGGGGAGGTGGAAGAGATCTGGCAGGAACAGGGCTCGCCCCGCGCCTTGGCCGGCGTACAGGTACGGCTGCCCCCTCAGATTGCCCAGGATCCCCGCTGGGCCGCCTGGGCTGAGACTGGCTTGGTGGAGGCCCGCTGGCAGGGATCCGAACTGGTGTTGCGCGGCCTTTCGCCGCGGGAGCTGATCCGCCCGGCAGGGGCCGCCCCCGCACCAGCAGGAATCGTGCCGCGTCCAAAACAGCCTTCTGCCTCCACCGATAACGGTGGCAGAAAGTGCCAGAACTGCCGCTTTGCCCGCCAGATCTTAACCTCACAAGCCCAAGCCTTTCGCTGCGACCAAGAGCGCTCCCCCCTCTACCGCCTCCGGGTGGATCCGCAAGGAAGCTGTCCCTACCATCAGCCGCTGGAAATCCGCTCTTCCGGTTAGTCAGCCCCCGAAGCCCCAGCAGCCCAAAGGCTAGAATGGGGCCAGTCGCGGTACCCACCATGCTTGAGCAACAACCCTGGGCAGATCGTCGCCAGGGGCTGGTCGGATCCCTGGAGCGCCCTACCACACCCCACCTGCCCGTGGTGCAAATGGTCGGGGTGAACAAAGTCTACCCACTGCTGGAAGGCAGCTTTCAGGCCCTCTACGATATCGACTTGGCGATCGAGGCAGGGGAGTATTGCGCCATCATGGGGCCCTCTGGCTCCGGCAAGTCCACCCTGATGAACCTCATGGGCTGCCTGGATCGGCCCAGCTCAGGGCGCTACTGGCTGGATGGCGTGGAAGTCTCTACTCTGACGGATCGGGAGCTGGCCCGGATTCGCAACCAAAAGATTGGCTTTGTCTTCCAGCAGTTTCACCTCCTGCCCCTCTTGACGGCTCTGGAGAACGTGATGCTGCCCCTGGCCTACGCCGGGATCCCGGAGCCAGAGCAACGCCGGCGGGCCAAGCAAGCTTTAGAACAAGTGGGCTTGGGGAGCAAGCTGCACCAGCGCCCGGCTCAACTCTCCGGCGGCCAGCAGCAGCGGGTGGCCATCGCCCGTGCCATCGTCAACCGGCCACAACTGTTGTTGGCTGACGAGCCTACAGGAGCCCTGGACAGCCGCACCGGCCAGGAAGTGCTCAACCTCTTTGCCGAGCTGCACCGCCAGGGCATTACCCTTGTCGTGGTTACCCATGACCTGGAAGTGGCCCAGGCCGCCCAGCGCATCATCCGCGTTGCCGATGGGCATTTGCTGGTCTAGGCTGCGATCCAACGGGGGCCTATCGGGAACGAGCCGGCTTGCGCTAGCCTAAACGCAACTGAGCGCTCGGCCAGTGAGGATCGGCCCATGAAATTGATCGAAGATATCATCCGATTTTTGGAGACCCGCCTAGAGGAATTCCTCAAAGCCCACCCAGAGATCGAGTTGCAAGCCCTCGACGAGCAGTTGCGCCAGCAGGAAGAAGAAACTCGACGGCTGCGGCAGGAAAGCTTGGCCCAGAAGCAAGCCCTGAGCGAAGCTCTCGCCAAGCTGGGCGAGGAGATCAAGACCTGGCACTTTCGCATCGAAAAAGCCGAGCGGGCCAACCGCCCCGACCTGGCCGAAGGGGCGCGTCGACGGGAAGCCGAGCTTTTGGAGAAAGGAAGCCGGTTGTTCAACCAAGGGAAGGCTCTGGAGGAGAAAATCCAGCAACTGGAAGCTCTGCTGCCGCAAATTGCCCGGCGCCGCCAAGAGGTGAAAACCAAGCTGCAAGAAGTCAAGGCCGCCCAAGCCAAAACTGCCGCCGAGCCGGCTTGGGGCTTCAGCCCCTGGGGAAAACCGTTTGAGGAAGATAAGTTGGAGGAGGAATTTCGCCGGCTGGAGATGCGGCTAGAGGTAGAGAAGGAATTGCATGACATGAAGAAAAAGGTGGGGGAACAGCAGCGGCGGTAGCAGCCTGGCCTGTGTCTAAAAAAACTCTGTTAACCTCGAATCCAGTTGCAACAGCCGAACCAAAATCAAGCTGGGTGGAACCTACGATTTGCGCTCTCGGTCTCAAGAGCCGGAGCGAAATCGTTTCGGCAACTTTCTCGGCCACCGAACGAGAAGGAAAGCCCCTCTTCTCCACCAAGAGTGGTACGCTATTGGGCATGAATGAGCTCTATCTAAATCACCCTACATTTGGTTTGCTCTACGGCCTGTGTCGGGTTAACGAAGGTGAGGCCATCTTCACCACCCTTTATGCCCAACGGCTGTTTTTTCGGGTTTACTTCAAGCCCCCCGATCACAACGCCGATCCATCTGCTGTGGAAGAATTGGTCTTTGACCCGATTAGCCGCAACGAAGCCCGCCAGGTCATCGAAGAACAAATGCGCCTGTTGCGCCGCGCCAATCGCAAAGACGAGCTGGAGCACCTGCAGTTGGTTTACAAACGCACCTTCTCTTGACCTAAAATTGCGACAAAAAGCGCAGGTCGCTGCTGTAGAACAGGCGGATATCTTGAATGCCATGTAAGAGCATGGCCACCCGCTCAACGCCGATCCCTGCCGCAAAGCCGGTGTAGCGCTCCGGGTCATAGCCGACCGCCTGAAATACATTGGGATCCACCATGCCGCAGCCAAAAATTTCCAGCCACTTGGAGCCAAAACGCACATCCATCTCGGCAGAAGGCTCCGTGAACGGAAAATAGCTGGGCCGGAAGCGGGTTTCTCGCTGGCCCAACAGGCGAGTGACAAACTCCTTGAGGGTGCCCTTCAGGTCGCAAAAGGTGAGGTTCTGGCCCACCGCCAAGATTTCCATTTGGTGAAACACAGCCGAGTGGGTGGCATCGACACTGTCGCGGCGCATCACTCGCCCGGCATGCACAATGCGCAGGGGCGGCTGGTGTTGCTCCATATAACGCACCTGCACCGAAGAGGTTTGGGTGCGCATCAGATAGCCCTTTTCCAAATAGAGGGTATCCTGCATGTCCCGCGCCGGGTGGTCGGCGGGGGTGTTGAGGGCCTCGAAGTTGTAGTACTCTGTCTCGATCTCCGGGCCGTGGACCACCGTGTAGCCCATCCCCACAAAGATATCGAGCATGCGGTCGATGGTGGCCTGCAAAGGGTGAATCCGCCCTAGAGGCCGGCGCGGCCCCGGCATAGTGACGTCCAGCCGCTCCGCCTCCAGGCGAGCCTGGAGCTGAGCTTCGGCCAGGGCCCGTTTGCGCTCATCCAGCCTAGATTGCAGGGCCTCTTTGAAGGTGTTGGCCAAAGCGCCAATGGCAGGCCGTTCTTCCGGGGGCAGCTTCCCCATGCCCCCCAAGATCTTGGAGAGCTTCCCCTTCTTGCCCAGATAGTCGATGCGGATCTGCTCCAAGGCGTCCAGATCGGCGGCCTGCGCCACCTGGGCAAGCGCCTCACCTTGGAGGGTGAGAAGCTGTTGGCGAAGCGTGTCTCGTTCGTCTTGCATGGGGAAAGTTCATTCGCACATTCGCGTCAGCGTTGCCGAGCAGCCGGCAGACAAGGATCCCTATTGGACATGTAGCGGGCCGCAGTTGCTTTCTCCCAAAGTATCATCTTTCACCGACGGCGCCGAGATTGGCAAGGGATTCTCTTCCCACCTACTGCAGCAGCTCCGCCTGCCAATCGACAACCTTGCGAAAGCGAAAAGGGCCGGCCACAGCTCCCCACACCTGGCGGTGGGTAACCGGATCCATGCCGCGATCGTGGCTGCAAAACTCGTTCTCGCTCAGGTGCAAGGTGGTCTGCAAATAGGTGGTTTGACCGTTGCGCACCACGCAACAGCGGCAACCCGGCTCCGTCACGCCGACAAAAAGGGATCCCTGCCTCTTCACCTGCACATCACACCCCGGCAGGTAGGCCAGATCGGCAGCGCTCAGTTGGCTGAGTTGCTCCGCCCTCCCCCGAGCACACCCCCGCCACCGCTGCGGCTGCAGAGGACGGTAGTTGCGGATCACGATCCCGTCCCCCACTTGAGTGAGTTCCACCACTGCCTGACGATAGGGCTCCTCCAAATGGCCGCTGTAAGCCTGCTCCACATAAAAGCCGATTCCCCCCAGCACAGCAGTTGGCAAGGGGCGATAGGCCACCCGGATCGAGGCAAAAAAAGGTGGGTTCTCCCAGGCTTGCTCTTGGTTGCTGAAGTCTCCCGCCAGCCAACGTGCCATCTGCAACAGCTCAGAGGAAGAGGTGGACTCCAACCAGTTCGACATAACCACGCATCCAGAAATACCGTAGGGACTTATACCGAAAATCCCAGGCGGTCGATGAAAACCTGCTCAGATTTTCCCCTAACCTCTGCTCTGCCGAGGAGGTTCCACAAATGTTAAATTATGTATCCTTTATGAGAAGGTTTGCGTGGATACTGAAGCGGGCTTGCCTCTTGGCCGAAAGCCACAATCACGGTTTATATTTTTCTTCATGTCGTAAAGCTGTGTAAAGTAACATTTTTTTCTGTAAAAACTAAGGCCCTGAAGGATGGAGAGAAGAGGGCGGGATTGCCCGTCTGGATGAGGATCCAAGACTTTTTGCGGCAAGTAAAGTCCCTTTACATTTTTTGATTCAATCGCTCCCTGTCCTCGCGATAGAAAAAGACTGGAAACAAGGCGAGCCAGATTTTCCTCATCTGTCCAGTTCAGGTTGTCGGCAGTGGAGGATCTTTAAGAAGCGGGATCCGTTGACATGTGTCGGCAAGCGGCTTCGCCTGCGAGGCCGTTTGACTGGAGGTGGGTCGAGGATTAGCTTGCCCATCTTGTTTCTACGGGCTTTGATCCCGTGGGCAGGTCTGTTGGGACAAGGAGCTGTGCCAACGGTGCCGGTCGGCATCAGGGATCGGGGCATTGCTGCATTCCTGGCTGGCGGGAGCTTCCACTTCCGCGGCAGGGAGTGACGATTCATAACCTCTTTTGCTTTCGCTAGGAGATTTAAAGCCATGAACGATGTATTTGGCAAAGTTGTTGCGCAAGCTGATTCCAAAGGCGCTTTCTTGGGAGAAAACGAGTTTGCGGCTCTGCAGCAGGTGATTGCCGAGGGGAACAAGCGCTTGGACGCCGTGAACCGCCTCACCAGCAACGCTTCTAAAATTGTGACCGATGCCATCCGTCAGTTGTTTGCCGAGGAGCCCAATTTGAACGCTCCCGGCGGCCCTGCTTATCCCAGCCGCAACGTGGCCGCCTGTATGCGGGATATGGATATCATCCTCCGCTACATCACCTATGCGGTGGCAGCCGCTGACCCCAGCGTGCTGGACGAGCGCTGCTTGAACGGCTTGCGGGAAACCTATCAGGCGCTGGGCACCCCTGGCAGCTCTGTGGCCAACGGCATTCAAAAAATGAAAAAAGCTGCGGTGGCGGTGGTGAGCGATCCCAACGGCATCACCCGGGGTGATTGCAGCGCTTTGATCGCCGAAATCGAGTCCTACTTCGATCGCGCCGCTGCTGCCGTGGTCTGATAGGGCCGGAATCTCCATCGCTTTGCCTGGAACAGTCGGATCCTAGGGTGAAGGCCGCCGTGGAGTTCAACTCGGGTTGGCCTGGGATCCCTGAGAAGACAACCTTTTTTGCAGTCATTTTGCAGTTAAGCCGCTTTTGCAGTGTTGGATTTTTGCGTTGAGCTTAAGTAAAGGAGCGTTTTGAATCATGCAAACCCCTATTGTCGATGCCATTGCTACCGCGGATAGCCAGGGGCGCTATCTGAGCAACAGCGAGTTGCAGGCCATCAACGGCCGTTTTCAGCGGGCTGCCGCCAGCATGGAAGCTGCCCGTGTCCTGAGCAGCCGTGCCGAAGAGCTGGTGCGCGGCGCCACCGAGGCCGTCTATGCCAAGTTCCCCTATACCACTCAGCCTGGGGGACAATGCCACACCCAAGCGGGCAAAGACAAGTGCGCCCGCGACGTGCGCCACTACCTGCGCTACATCACCTACTGCTTGGTAGCCGGTGGCACCGGCCCGTTGGACGAGTATCAGTTGGCCGGGATCCGCGAGATCAACGCCGCTTTTGAACTCTCCCCCAGTTGGTTTATCGAAGCGCTACGCTACATCAAAGCCAACCATGGCCTGACGGGGCAAGCGGCCACCGAAGCCAACACCTACATCGACTACGCCATCAACGCGCTCAGCTAGGTTCTGCAGCTTGGGATCCCCCAAAAAGGTGGCCAGCCCGGCGCTTGAGGGGGATAGCGAAGAAAGGTTGTCGAGGGCAACGGTGGCGAGAAAGGGATCCCTTTGGCCGGTTGAGTCTGAGGATCTCTCCCCCAGAGGGAAAAGCGCCGCTGTTGCTCTCGCTTCAACCCCATATTTGTGCTGCTGAGGGTTGTTGAGTTGAGAGGTGAACCCAAGCAGCCTTTTCAAGCTTTTTTCAAAGTTAATCCAGCCAGTTTCATCATGAGGAATTAACATGAGTGGAATCACAGCGGCAAGCCGAATGGGGATCCGGGGCATTACAGAGACGACTCCCTTAGAATTGCGCCCTAATGCCAGCCAGGATCAGCTCAATGCGATCCTGCGGGCCATCTATCGCCAGGTGCTGGGCAACGATCACCTGTTTGGCGCAGACAGGAAGGAGCTGGCCAGTGCGGAATCGCTGCTACGGCGGGGCAGCCTGACGGTGCGGGAGTTTGTGCGCTTAATCGCCAAGTCCGAAGCCTACAAGAGGCGGTTTTTGTACCCTAACTCCCAGACCCGCGCCATCGAGCTCAACTTCAAGCACCTGCTGGGGCGAGCTCCCACCAGCCCTAAGGATATTGCCCGACACCTGGACATCTACCACGCTGGGGGCCACAGCGCGGAGATCGATTCCTACATCGACAGCCCAGAATACCTGGAAGCCTTTGGCGACAACATCGTCCCCTATCCGCGCGGGTTTGAATATCGCAAGGCCCATACCACCCGCGACTTCACCAACCTTTTTGCCCTCTACGGGGGCTACGCCAACAACGACCGTTCCCAGGGGCGCAGGCCGCGCTTGATGGTACCCCTCGCCACCGGCTTTACCCCGGCCATCCGCCGCATCGGGGTGCGGGGGCTGCTGCCCCCCAGCCCCATTACCAAACACTTGGGGCCGCCAACGGGCCAGTCCGATCGCATGTTCTGCATTGAGGTGACGCGGCTGCTTAACCCGCCCTCGGCCCTGGCCACCTCCAGCCGGGTGCGCAAATCCAACCAGCAGATCTTTGTCTCTGCCGATCAGCTCTCGGCGACGATGCAGCGGCTGCTCAAGTCGGGCGCCAAGATCGTCAGCGTCCGCAGCGCTTGAGGCCTCTGCAGGCGCTCTGGCCTGTTGATGCTATGACCACGGCTGTTCCTTCAGATCTCCCTCCGGCCGCCGACCTCACCCCCGCTGGCCAGATCGCCAAGCTGCGCCATGGGGATCCGGGGGAACGTTACTACGCGGCTTGGTGGCTGGGGCGCATGCGCATCCCCGAAGGGATCCCGGCCCTGATCGAAGCCTTGGCCGATGAGACAGATCGCACCACGCAGGGGGGATATCCGCTGCGGCGCAACGCCGCCCGTGCCCTGGGCAAGGTGGCCTCCCCTGCTGGGATCCCGGCTCTGAAAGAGGCTTTACGCTGCTCCGATGGCCAAGTGGTGGCAGCAGCAGCCCAGGCGCTGGTGGAGATCGCCCTAGCCAATAATCTGGATCGGGATCCCAGGCAAGCCGAAGAGCTGGGAGTGGCGTTGCTCGAAGGGCTGCGCTGGGTGGAGCAGGGTCTGCAGACAGAAGCGCCTGCCGCCTTGGAGGCTTTGATCGAGGCGCTTGGACAGTTGCAGGTGGCTGCCGCCCTGGGGCAGATCCGCCCTTACCTAGAGCACCCCTCAATTCGCCTCCAATGCGCGGCAGCGCGGGCCTGTTACCGGCTGACAGGGGATCCCACTTTTGTCCAACCGCTACTGTCGGTGTTGAGCCACCCCAACATCCATCTGCGGCGGGCTGCCCTGCTGGATCTGGGGGCCAGCGGCTATCTGCCGGCGGCCCAAGCCATGGCAGCGGCAGCGGTGGAGGCCAATATCAAGCTGCTCGCCCTCAAGCAGTTGGTGGAGCTGAACCTCAGACGGGGAAAAGAGGCCGGCACCGACCTGCACCAGGTGCTACGGCTAATCGACGAGCTGCTCTAATTCTCTGGATAGGGAGACGACCTCGACCCAAAGTTGACACCCAACTGCTTATTTTGTTAATTCCGATACAGAATAAAATTGGGTTTTACCCTCTGAGCTGCGCCGAGGAAGCCGAAGCTGTTGTCTAACGGCTCTCAACAAGCTGGCTCAGGGGCGTCGCTTTCTTCCTCAGCTCTTTAAAGATCGCCGCAGTCTATTTGGGGGAGTCTTCCTATGCAACTGACCTACCGGGGCATTGCCCACGACTTTGTCCCTTCTGCCCCCGCGAGCTGCCAGCGGCAGGAGGTGCCAACGCGCTACCGGGGCCTGGCGTGGAGCTGGCCAGCCCAATCGGCGGTTGTGTCGCTGCCACAGTTTTCTGCCTTGAGGTATCGAGGCCTTGTCCTCAATCCGGCGGCGAAGGCAGCGAGCAGGGTGCCGGCGGCTATTTCCCCGCGCAAGGACTTTATAACCTTGGTCGAAGAAACCCATCGGCAAAACCTGCTGCGGCGACTACAAGAGCGCATTCGCGCTGCCCAGGCCCGCGGCGACGAGCATCTGTTGCGGCAACTGGAGCAGGAGCGACAACTGCTGGCCTGAGCTCTGCCTTGCCCTCCCTCCAGAGGTCGGGAGAATCCGGGATAATGGTGCTGCCCTATGCCGAAGCGAGGGGGGTAGCGGCTGTGAGCCTGTGGGTGAATCCTGGGAAGATTAGGGCATCCCGACAGTTGCCCATTGCCAAGGCGGCGGTGGGGAGCTAGGGGTATGAAAGAGTCTGCCCCGCGAATCCCATCCGCCGCGTCTTCTCCACCCCGTTCCTTGCTCTCGGTAGCAGGGCTGGTGGCAGGGGCCACGCTGCTCAGCAAGGGCATGGGGTTTATCCGTCAGGCCCTAATCGCGGCAGTCTACGGCTCGGGGACAGAGTACAGCGCCTTTAGCATAGCCTATGTCCTGCCTGGCTTTTTGTTGATCTTGCTGGGCGGGATCAACGGCCCCTTTCACAGCGCCATCGTCAGCGTGCTCAAAAAGCAGCAGCCGGGAAGAGAGGATCCGGCCCGTTGGCTAGAGTCCATTTCTACCTTGGTGGGCTGCCTGCTCTTAGCGGTGACGTTGGGCCTCTGGTGGGGAGCCGACTGGGTGGTGCGCCTGAGCGCACCAGGGGCCAGCCCCGAAGTGCATGCTCTTGCCGCCGAGCAGTTGCGGATCATGGCGCCGCTGGCCTTGCTCTCGGGCTGGATTGGCATTGGCTTTGGGGCGCTGAATGCGGCCGAGCACTACCTCTTGCCCGCCCTTAGCCCGTTGATCTCCAGCTTGTCAGTCATTGGGATCCTGCTCGCGTTGGGATGGACGGGGATCCCGACGTTGCTGGCCTGGGGGGTGCTCATCGGGGCCATCGCCCAGTGGTTGGCGCAGGTGCCGCTGCAGCAGCGGCTGGGGCTGGGGCGGCTGCGGCTGCGCTTTGAGTGGGGATCCCCGCCGGTGCGGGCGGTGGGCCTGCTGCTGTTGCCGGCGGTGATCTCCTCCGGCATGATCCACATCAATGTCTATGTGGATCTCTTTTTTGCCTCCTTCGTGCCCGGGGATCGCACCATCGGCAACTTGGGCTATGCCCAGCTTTTGGTGCAAACCCCCCTGGGGATCCTCTCCAACATGGTGCTGGTGCCCCTGATGCCTCTCTACGCCCAGCTGGCGGGGGATGGATCCCGCTGGCCGGAGCTGCGCCAGCGTATCCGCCAAGGGCTGATGGTGACGGCCATCCTCACCCTGCCCCTGGCGATGGTGCTGGTGGCCCTGGCCGAACCTATCGTTCAAGTAGCCTACCAGCGCGGTCGCTTTACGCCGGAGGTGACCCAGGAGGTGGCGGCCCTGCTGATGGCTTATGGGCTGGGGATGACCTGTTACCTGCTGCGGGATGTGCTGGTGCGTATCTTCTACGCCCTGGAGGATGGGGCTACGCCCCTGCACATCAGCGGCCTGGCCATCGGCCTCAACGCCCTGCTGGACTTCCTGTTTTTGCCAACCTTTGGAGCACCGGGCATTGCCTTGGCCACGGCAGGCGTTAACCTGATGGCTCTGATTGGGCTGGGGATCCGCCTCCACCAGCGCTTGCCGGAGATCCCCTGGCAGGAGATGGGGCAGGCCCTGCTGCCGTTGCTGGGGATCACCGCCTTGGCCGGGGGCCTCAGCCATTGGCTGTGGACGCAACTGCGCTCCCACGAGATTCTCGGCTCTTCTCTAATCACCGCCGCCCTCTGGGCCGGTCTGGCCGCCGGCATCGGTCTCAGCTTGTTTGCGGCAGGGGCCCTGTATCTGCGGATCCCGGAAGTGAACTGGCTGGCAGCCCAGATCCAGACGCGCCTGAGCAAGATTGCCAGCCAGCGATCTCCATCCAGATCCTAGGCAGGCCCGACTAGCTGATGGCTTCGAGGTAGTCTCGCACTCGGTTGCGCCGCTTCGGCTGCCGCAGCTTTTGCAGGGCTTTGGCCTCGATTTGCCGTACCCGCTCCCGCGACAGATCCAAGGCGCGGCCAATTTCCGCCAGCGAGTAGGTGCGCCCATCCCCCAACCCAAAGCGCATGCGGATCACATCCCGCTCGCGGCTGGTGAGATCTGCCAGCAACTGCTGTAGATCGCGATGCAGGGCCTCCCGCATCATCGTCTCTTCGGGGGAGATGTCGTCGGTTTCCAGCAGATCCCCCAGCTCAGTGTCCTTGTCTTTGCCCACCTTGGTTTCCAGAGAAACCGAGCGCGGCACCCGCACCAGCAGCTCCCTGACCTGGGGCACCGTCATCTCCAGCTCGGAAGCAATATCCTCAATGGTGGGGGTACGGCCTTTCTCCTGGGAAAGCTTGCGCTGGGCTTTTTTGATCTTGTTCAGCTTCTCGGTGATGTGAACGGGCAAGCGGATAGTGCGGCTCTGGGTGGCGATGGCGCGGGTGATGCCCTGCCGGATCCACCAGTAGGCGTAGGTGCTGAAGCGATAGCCCTTCTTGGGATCGAACTTCTCCACCGCTCGCTCCAGGCCCAGCGTGCCCTCTTGGATCAAGTCCAGCAGCTCCAGGCCGCGATTTTGATATTTTTTCGCCACCGACACCACCAGGCGCAGGTTAGCTTTGATCATGTGCTCTTTGGCGCGCTTGCCAATTCGCTGGATCTGCTGTAGCTTCTCGGGGGTG
>NZ_JANSHG010000060.1:0-12993 GCF_047461555.1 Synechococcus sp. WC101 | reverse complement strand
ATCATGAAGACCCAGCCTTACATTGAAGTGGATCATGTCGACAAGGAATTTCTCCTCGACAACGGAGAGGTCTATCCTGTCCTGAAAGACATCCACTTGGAGATCCAAAAGGGGGAATTTGTCTCGTTGATCGGCCACTCTGGCTGTGGCAAATCGACCCTGCTCAACATCATTGCTGGCCTGGAAAAGCCTTCCCGAGGGGGCATTCTCCTGGAGGGCCGACAGGTTACGGATCCCGGCCCGGATCGCATGGTGGTGTTTCAGAACTATTCCCTGCTGCCCTGGCTGACCGTGCGGGAGAACGTTGCCCTGGCTGTGGACGAGGTGCTGGGATCCCTTCCCAAAGCGGAGCGGGACCGAATTGTGGCAGAACACATTCGCCGTGTGGGGTTGCAGGGGGCAGCCGATAAACGCCCGGCGCATCTGTCAGGGGGGATGAGACAGCGGGTGGCCATTGCCCGAGCCTTGGCCATTCGTCCGCGAGTGCTGCTGTTGGATGAGCCTTTTGGCGCTCTGGATGCCTTGACGCGCGGCAGCCTACAGGAGCAACTGATGGAGATTGCCCAGGCGGAGCAGCTCACCTGTGTCATGGTTACCCACGATGTGGATGAGGCCCTCTTGCTTTCGGATCGGGTGGTGATGATGACCCAGGGCCCCGCTGCCCGCATTGGCCAGATTTTGCGGATCCCTTTTCCTCGGCCCCGCCATCGTTTGGAAGTGGTGCGTCACCCCGACTACTACAGCCTGCGGGGAGAGATGATCTACTTTCTCAACCAGCAAAAGCGGGCTCGCCAGAAAACGCCTGTTCGCGTGGCCATTGCCAAACACGGCCTGGAGAAGGTCAATTTGGAGATTGGCTTTGTGCCCCTCAACGACTGCGCGCCTCTGGTGGTGGCCCAGCAAAAGGGCCTGTTTCAAAAGTACGGCCTGGAGCAGGTCACCCTGGTGCGGGAGCCAGGCTGGAAGACCATCTGGGAAGGGATCCGCTCCGGTCGGCTGGACGCGGCTATGGTGGTGGCCGGGATCCCGTTGGCTTCCACCTTGGGAGTAGGGGGAGTTCCGGTGCCTTTGATTACCGCGCTAACCCTCTCCCGCGGCGGCAACGCCATTACCTTTGGGCGCAGACTTTTGGAGCGAGGCGTTCAAAGCCTGGCGGATTTTCGCCAATACCTCAACCACACCCCCGACACAGTCCACACCCTGGGAGTGGTTCATCCGGCTTCCATGCAAAACTTCCTGTTGCGGCACTGGCTGGCCGGTGGGGGGGTGGATCCGGATCGGGACGTTACGTTGACGGTGATCCCACCCCCGCAGATGGTGGCCCATCTCAAGGCCGACAACATCGACGGCTACTGCGTCGGCGAGCCCTGGAACTCCCGCGCTGTGCGGGAACAGTTGGGATTTATCGTCACCACCACTCCCGAAATCTTGCCCAGCCACATTGAAAAAGTGCTGACAGTGCGCCAGGATTGGGCGCAAAACTACCCCCGCACCCATGTAGCTCTGGTCAAGGCACTACTGGAAGCTTGCCAATACTGCGATCAGCCGCAGCACCGCCCTGAGATCCTGGAGTGGCTGGCCCAGCCCCAGCATGTGGGAGCGGCCCTGGAGGATCTGCAGCCGGGGTGGAGGGGCATCCTGCAGCGGGGAATTGCCGATGAATCCCAAGCCCTCACCGGTTTTCACCAGTTTGCCAACGGGCGCAACACCTGTCCGGAAAGATTGGAACACCTCTGGATCTTGACGCAAATGGCTCGCTGGGGACTCTGCGCTTTTCCCCGCAATTGGGTTTCGGTTCTCGACCAAGTTTTGGACAGCGAAACCTACGCCCTAGCCGCCAGAGAACTGGGCCTTCCGGATTGGGCCCACGACCGCGGAGCTTTACTCTTTGGCGATGGATCCCGCTTTGACGGAGAGGATCCCGTTGCTTACCTGGAGTCGGTGGCCATCCGGCAGGATCTGAAGCTGCAGGAGTACCAGCTCAGCGAAGTTTAGCTTTTGTTACCTTAAACTCTCGATTGGAAAACACCATGATGACCAGCTCCCGCACGTTCTCCTCACCGCTATCTTCTGCTTCTCCGGTTGCAGGACTGCCCCTTCTTTGTCTTCAGAATGTGGGCAAAACCTACTTTACCTCAGCCGGATCCTTTGTTGCGCTGGAAAATGTCAATTTGGAAGTGGCTGCCGGTGAGTTTGTTTGCATTATTGGCCACTCCGGTTGCGGCAAATCCACCTTGATCAACATGGTGGCTGGGTTTTCCACCCCCACTTCGGGATCCATTACCCTCAAGGGCCAGCCCATCACCTCCCCAGGGCCGGATCGGATGATGGTGTTTCAACATTATTCCCTTTTGCCCTGGCTAACGGCTTTTGAAAATGTTTATCTGGTGGTGGATCAGGTTTACCCAAACAAATCCCGGCGGGAGAAAAGGGAAATCGTTGAAGAACACCTAGAATTGGTAGGTTTAGCAGAGGCAGCCCACAAGCGGCCCAAGCAGCTTTCTGGAGGCATGAAGCAAAGGGTTGCCATTGCCCGTGCTCTTGCCGTTCGTCCGCAAGTTTTGCTCTTGGATGAGCCTTTTGGGGCCTTGGATGCCATTACCAAGGAAGATCTACAAGATGAGCTGCTGGCCATTTGGCGGGATCACCGCTGCACAGTTTTGATGATTACCCACGACATCGACGAGGCTCTCTACTTGTCAGACCGTGTGGTGATGATGACCAACGGCCCCGCTGCCCATATTGGTGAGATCTTGACCATTCCCTTTGAGCGACCGCGCATCCGCTCCCGCATTATGGAAATGCCTGAGTTCTACGAATTGCGTAACCGCGCCCTTGACTTCCTCTATCGCCGCTTTGCCCATGGAGGGGATTGAGCTAGGGTTCAAAATACTTGGAGAGGGAAGTTGATGGCCGCTGCTCCGGTTCAGGTAGTTCCAACCGATCTCCCAATGGAGGAGCGGGTCTCTAGCTTGCCCAAAACCCTTGCCGACTATCTGGCCAATCCGGTTGCCCAAACCAAATGGGTAGATGGCTACATTGTGGAGAAAGTGGGGCAAACCTTAGGGCATGCCAAGATCCAAACCCGACTTCTCTTCCGTTGGCTCGGTTATGTTGAATGTCAGCCATTGGGGGGTATGGTTTTGGTGAAGGCTCCCGGCCAAACCAAAGGCGGAGTCAGAAGACCTGATGCTGCCTACTCATCTCCAGATTTAATCCAGCAATTTGGAGAGGATATTGCCACGCTGCTGCAGAGCTATCCTCTGGTTGAGGAGATCTTCTCTCCAACCGACTGTGGAGAAGATATTTTCCTAAAAGCCCAAGAGTATCTCAGCTCCGATGTACTGGAAGTCTGGCTGATTTTTCCCAGAAGCAAATACGTTTTTATCCAAACTCAAGATGGCCATCTTTGGCTAGCTGAACAGGACACTGACAAGAGCTAGGTTGTATTACCTGGCTTGGAGATCCAAGTTGCCGCTCTTCTCAGCTAAGGGATCCAAAATGCGAGAGAATTGGGCGTTTAATAGGGATCCCCACTCATGGTGACCGCGATGGAGTCGGAAAAAGCTGTCATCAAAACCCTATGTCCCTATTGCGGTGTGGGATGTGGATTGGAGGCGGTTTCGACAGCCTCAGGTGACTGGAAAATGAGAGGCGACTGGGATCATCCTTCCAGCTTGGGGATGGTCTGTGTAAAGGGGGCCACGATCCTGGAGGCAGTTGGTCGGGATCGGCTGCTCTATCCCCTGTTTCGGGAGAGCTTGGATCAGCCCTTTCGCCGCATTTCTTGGGATCAGGCTTTTGAGGAGATGGTTTCTCGGCTGCGCTGCCTCAAAGACAACCCTCACTCCATGGCTATGTATGGATCGGGGCAGTTGCTCACTGAAGACTATTACGTTGCTCAAAAGCTCATTAAGGGCTGCCTGGGCACCAATAATTTTGACACCAACTCGCGCCTGTGCATGTCCTCAGCTGTCTCAGCCTACACCCAATCCCTGGGATCCGACGGCCCCCCCTGCTGCTACGAGGATCTCGATCTCTGCAATCTGGCTTTTCTGGTGGGCACCAACACCGCCGAGTGCCACCCCATTCTTTTTAATCGCTTGAAGAAGCGGCACAGGACCGGATCCCCCCTCAAAATGGTGGTCGTGGATCCCCGGCGCACTCAGACAGCAGAAGCTGCCGATCTCCACTTAAAAATTCGCCCCGGTACGGATATCGATCTTTTCAATGGGATTGCCCATTTGTTGTTAAAGTGGGGATCAATGGCTACCGATTTTATCGAGGGCTGCACCCAAGGTTTTGCCGAATATGCAGCTTTGCTGGCCGATTATGAGCCGCAGATTGTAGCCCAGCGCTGTGGAATTGCAACTGAGGACTTGATTGAAGCGGCCAAGCTCTGGCAGGGATCCCAAAGGGTTCTCTCCCTTTGGTCGATGGGCCTAAACCAGTCCAGCGAGGGCACCGCCAAGATCACCAGCTTAATCAACCTGCATCTCCTGACCGGGCAAATTGGCCGACCGGGGACCGGCCCCTTTTCCTTGACCGGCCAGCCCAATGCCATGGGTGGTCGAGAGGCGGGGGGGTTATCTCATCTGCTGCCGGGATATCGGCTGGTGAGCCAGCCCCAGCATCGGGCAGAGGTGGAGCAGGCTTGGGGTTTGCCCGGCGGCTCCATCTCCCCCCACCCAGGACTGAGGGCCACCGAGATGATTGCCGCTCTGGAGACGGGATCCCTGCAGTTCTTCTGGATTGTGGCCACTAATCCTTTGGTGAGCTTTCCGGATCTGGAACGGGTCAAAAAAGCCCTGAAAAAGTCTCCCTTTACCGTTTACCAAGAGGCTTATTACCCTACAGAAACGGCAGAATATGCCCATTTGCTTTTGCCCGCCTGCCAGTGGAGCGAGAAAACCGGGGTGATGACCAACTCCGAGCGCAGGGTTACCCTTTGTCAAGCCTTTCGAGACCCCCCTGGCGAAGCCCGACCCGATTGGGAGATCTTCGCTGAAGTGGGGCGCAGGTTGGGCTTTGAAGCGCAATTTTCCTTCCAAACCGCGGCAGAGGTTTATGCAGAATTTGCCGCCCTTACCGCAAATCGCCTCTGCGATCACTCCGGCCTCAGCCATGCCCTTTTGGCAGAACAAGGCCCTCAGCAATGGCCTTATCCCAAAGAAAGAACCTCGGCCCCTAAGTCCACTCGCCTCTACACAGATTGGCGTTTCCCGACCCCCAATGGCCGCGCCCGCTTTATCCCCCACCCTTCCCGTGGCTTGGCGGAGCCACCCAACCCTCAGTTCCCTTACGTGTTAACTACGGGCAGGCTATACGGCCATTGGCACACCCAAACCCGTACCGGCAGGATTGAAAAAATCAAGCACATGCACCCCCAACCCTTTATGGAGATCCATCCTCGCGATGCGGAAAAGCTGGGCCTCCAAGATGGGGATTGGGTTCAGGTGCGTTCTGCCCGCGGGCGGGCCTATTTCCCGGCAAAGATAACTGCCAACATCGCCCCTGGAACAGTGTTTGTGCCCATGCACTGGGGATCCCTCTGGGCAGAACAAGCCGAGTGTAATGCCCTTACCCATGACATCAGTTGTCCCGATTCCGGCCAGCCGGAATTAAAAGCCTGTGCCGTTGCTCTTGAGAAAGCCGACCCACCGCTCAAGCAATCCCCTCAACTCTAGATTTGGTTCCTAATCGAGGTTCCCATGACTCTGTTTCAGTTTGAGCAAGATTTTGCCGACTCTCTGCGATGCATCCCCATGACCTTGCGCCTAAAGCTGGATTTGTGCGGGATCAAGCTCAAGCTCCATCAATGGGCCAAGTTTTCCTTAGAAGAGCGGCGGAAGTGTGTTGATTGGCCCTCTGAATCTCCTCAAGATCTACAAGAGTTCCGCAGCTATCTACGTCAGTTGGTCCGCTCCATCTGCCACGAAGAGGTGCAAGAGATTCCCATTGATCCCCAGCCTGAATGGCAAAATCCGCACCAGATCCCGATGGCTGTCCAACAAAAAGCTCAAGACCTGGGGATCCAGCTTACTCTTGATTTCTGGAAGAATCTGCAGGACATCCAGAAATTTGCCCTGCTTAAGTTAAGCCGATCCCATCACGAAAACAAAAATTTCTTGCCCGCTCTGCGAGAGTTTGGCGTAAACTACCCGGCTCCGACCGCTAAGCGGTACGGAGCGGGCTTTCAGTAGCCCTGAGCCTGTTCTGCTCTACCAGAGAACAAAACAAGCCCGAACCTCTAGGCTGGTTTACGACAGCCCCCAAGAGCGCAATCACATTCGCACCATTCAAATCCGCATCCCCTTCCCATCCACAGTGCCCACACTTGAACGACTTGCCACTGCGGTAGGATTGCGCAGGGTCGGGATGGATATGCAAACACTTGTGGCAGGTCTGCGACGTGTAGGCGGGCGGCACAAGAATCAGAGAAACCCCTGCAACCCTCGCCTTGTACTCCAGAAACTGACGTAGTTGGTAGAACGCCCAACTGTTGGCCCTACGCCGCTCGGCTTTGCTGCGTGGCTGTTGATTGACCCTTTCCCGGATCCCTGTTAGGTCTTCCAGAGCAATAGCGCTGTTGGTAGCTTTTGCCCTAGAGACAATAGCTTTGGAGATGCGATGATTGACCCACGTTTGAAAGCGTCTCTCCTTGCCAGACAGCCGTTGCAACAGTTCTCTGCATCTGCGCCGCGAACTGCGTGTGCCCTTACTGGCTTTGCGTTGGAGTACCGCCCTCAACCGGGAGTAGTGGTCGCGGACTTTGTTCAACTGCTGTCCATTCCAGTTGTCCCCCTCTGACGTATGGGCAATATCTGTCCTTCCAAAGTCCACCCCGAGCACCTTGTCGGTATCTTGTTGCTTGGGTGGTTTTTTCTCTACGCAAATCTGGATGTAGTAGGAGCCATCCTTCCGCTGGACTAGGGTGGCCGATTTGGGGTTGGAACCAGCCAGCATTCCCCTCTGGTAGTTACCAATGGCTAGCTCAAAGCGTTCTCTCCCTTCAACCGTGGTCAGCGACACCGTCCAGTCTTTTTGACGGAACGAGAAGATACGTGCGTCGTAGGTAACGAACCTACGCTTGAACTCTTTAACCGGACGGTTGCGCTGTCTCGCCACTTTGCGAGCGCCTGCCACCCGTCTGCACACCTGTTGAGCCAAGTTACTGGACAAGCCAAACCGGGCGCGAATCTCGTAGTAGCAAAGGGATTGCAGTTTGACCGCGTTGACAATCTTCTCCGGCGTGTTCTGGTTGACCCAGTTCAAGGCTTGGCCAAAAGCCTCCATCGTCGCGTCCAATTTGGCGGCTTGCGACTGGGACGCCTTGAGCTTACAGGAGACGGTCAGGACTTGGCTCATGAGTTCATTGTACTTCATCAAAGCGCATTCCTCCCGGCACTGACCCTACGGGTACAGTGCGGGGCTCCTGCGATTTCTAGCTGAATCTATTTGAGAGAGATAGTCTCCTCTGCCATGCGCTGCCCCAGACGACCACCCCCAACCCCTCTTCCACCCTGGGAGAGGAAATGCCTGCTCTAGGGGATCCGGGTCCGCAACAGTTCAAGTGGGCTAATGGGGGATCCCCCTCGAGAGGGGAGAGACTCAGCTCAGCAATATCCGTGCCTAGTCAAAGCAGAGGGCTATTGTTAAGGAATCTAAAGTAAAGTTGAGCTTTTGATATCACTGTTGCCGTCTTGTTACCGAAAGCGCTATCGTCTAAGCATCAAAGCTTTTTTCAAAGCTGCTTTATGGGCCCTGGAGGAGCGACCCCTCTGGGGCTTCTTCCATCCGGCTGCAGCTGAGAGGGCAAGGGATGGCTTTATGGGGTAGGGATCACTCCTCGGCGGACGGCAGGCCCCAGGGCGTGGCTGCCGATGTCAGAACGATAGTAGGCCTTGGGAAACTGCACTTGCTCCACAGCTGCGTAGGCTTGGCGCAGGGCCTCGGATAGGGTTGCCCCTTGGCCGGTAAGACAGAGAACGCGCCCGCCATCGCTCAGGAGCTGCTTGCCTGCCTGGCGGGTACCCGCATGAAACACCAACGCCCCCGTGGTGGCAGCTGCATCCAAGCCGGAGATGGGGATCCCTCGCTCGTAGGCATCGGGATAGCCTGGGGCTGCCATCACCACGCAGGCGGCATAGCCGGGTTTCCATTTGAGCTGGATTTGGGCCAGCCGTCCTTCTATACAGGCCAGCAGCACCTCGTCCAAAGGGTTTTCCAGCAAGGGCAGGATGACCTGAGCTTCGGGATCCCCAAAGCGGCAGTTGTACTCCAACACATAGGGATCCCCACTGGGCGTGATCATCAAACCGGCATAGATCACCCCCTGGTAGCGGATGCCCCGCCGTTGCAAAGCCTCCAGGGTGGGATCCAGGATCTGGGTTTGGATGCGGGCCAACCCTTCTGGAGTGACCAGGTGATCCGCAGGGGCATGAGCTCCCATGCCGCCGGTGTTGGGGCCAGTATCGCCCTCGCCAAGGCGCTTGTAGTCCTGGGCAGGTGGCAGCGGCACACAGATCTGGCCATCGGTTAGAGCCAAAACCGACACCTCCTGGCCGGGGATAAACTCCTCAATCAGCACCTGATCGCCCGGCTTGGCCAGGGCTGCTTCCAGGGCTTGCACGGCTTCTTCCCGGTTTTGGGCAACGGTTACCCCCTTGCCGGCAGCCAGTCCGTCTTTTTTGATGACCACTGGGAAACTCTGGGAGTCGAGATAGGCCACAGCGGCAGATAGCTCAGCAAAGCCGGTAGCGCGAGCAGTCGGGATCCCCGCCTCTTGCATCAATTGCTTAGCCCAGAGCTTGCTTCCCTCCAGTTGGGCGGCGGCGCGACTGGGGCCAAAAATGGGCAGCCCCGCTGCCTGAAAGGCGTCCACAATTCCCTCCACCAGGGGCAGCTCCGGCCCCACCACCGTCAGGCGGATCCCCTGCACGGTAGCAAATCGCACCAGCCCCTCGATGTCGGTGGCCGCCAAAGCCACCGATTGGCAGCGGGGCATCTGCTGGGCGCCGCCGTTGCCAGGTGCCCAGTAGACCCGAGTAATCTGGGGAGACTGCAGCAGCTTCCAGGCCAGAGCGTGTTCCCGTCCCCCGGAGCCGATGACCAAAGCCTGCATTGTGCTATCTCACTTTGTAAACGCCTTGTAAACGCCGCTTGGTTATTTTGGGATCCTTCCCGAACATTCCCCATTAGACCATGTTCCCAAGGGGTTTCAGAGGATCCAGGCTAGTTTGACCTCAGGGGACGGCCCCGCCAAGTCCAGTTGCGCCCGCTGGTGGTGCGGATGGCAGAAGCCAAGATGATAGCCGCCGTCACCCAGCCTCCCACCGCCGTCAGCCACCAGTAGCGCAGGGGCAGGTGGGCCCAACGCCACAGAAGCAGGCGGATGACCCCTTGGCCCAGGATCCCGGCCAGGCTGGCCGCCAAGACCTGCAGGGATCCGGTGGCCAAGGCCAAGATCAACCCCAGCCAAGGCAAGCTGCAGAGGCCCAAGACCGTGACCATTGCCAACACGGCCAAGGCCCAGTTGCGCTCCAGGCCCAGGAACCAGTTTTTCGTCCACCCTTCCCAGAGGGCGGCCCCATTGGCGTACATGCGGCTGCGCACCCGCGGCCCCCCCAGGCAGATCTGCAGGCCGAGGCCGGCCGCTTTGATGCGCTGTCCCAGCGCCACATCCTCGATGACCACCTCGGCCACGCCGGCGTGTCCGCCCACTTGCTCGTAGGCGGAGCGGCGAAACAGCATGAACGGCCCGAAGGCAAAGGCCTTGGGACGCTTGGGATCATTCACGGCGGCAAAGTCGTAGCCTGCCGCCAAGATGACCATCATGATGGGCTGCACCAGCCACTCGGCCAGGCAGCCGCACACCAACTGCGGCCCCACGCTTACCAGGCCGCTGCCGCTTGCCAGCAAATGTCCTAAGGCGGCTTCGATGGCTCCACTTTCCAGCCGCACGTCGCAGTCGAGAAAGAGCAGGTAGTCGGGGGGATCAGGCTGGGCGGCTAGGGCGGCAACGGCTTGGGCACAGGCCCAGTTTTTGCCCACCCAGGTCTGGCCTTGGGGGCGGGGATCCCCTTTGAGCAGGTGCAGCCGCGGATCCTGTCGCTTGGCGGCCAGTCCCTGGGCCAGCTCCCAGGTGGCATCGGTGGAGTCGTCGTCCACCAGCCACACTTGCAAGGGGGCGGCGGTGCTGTCCAGGATGCTGCTCAGGCAGCCCACCACGTTCTCCGCTTCGTTGTAGGCGGGCACGATCACCGCCAGCCGCTCCATGGCCGCTGCCACTGCTGCCGCTTGCTCCGGCGAGGGATCCCTCAGCCAGGGGGAGGCCCGCAGCGCCCGCCACAGCCGCAGCGCCACCAACGCAATAGCCAGGGCCGTCGGCGCCAACACCCCCGCCAGGATCTCCGGGATCCCCACACTTGCTTCCCTCGCTTAGATACGAACGGCTTTGCCCATGCCCTGGCCCTAGGATCTCCCAATCCTCTAAGCAGACAGCGCCCCTTCTACGATATCGCTGTAGGGGCGGGGAAAGATCAGCCAAACCTGGCTTTGCGTTTCCACCAAAGCCCGCACCAGCGGCGAGAGCTGGGCAATTTCTGCGTAGCCGTCTTCGGTTTTGAGCTGGATCCCTTGGTCGTAAAAGCTGTAGCCCTGGACGTGGGCGGAGCGGATTCCCAGATAGCTTTCTGGATCCAAGCCATCTCGCTGCATCTTCTGGCTTAGAGTTGCCACCAGCTCTTGGCGTCGCTCGGCTGGCAAGCGGGTGAGGTTGCGGGCTTTGAACAGATCCCGCTCCAGGTAGCGCCGCGCCAGATCCGCCAAGATGGGATCCTTCCCCACCATAGCCCAAAAGCGGAAAGGGTAGCTGAACATCACATCGTCAGCGGCTAGGTAGAGGGGCAAAGGCAGCTCGAAGGGATCCCCCTTTTGCGCCGCCAGCGCGGCCCAGCACCAGGCGCTCAGGATGGGATCCAACTCGATCTCCCCCTTTTGCAAAAGGATCTGGGCCCGCTTGAAGAGGCGATCCAAAATGAAGCGGGCGCAGAGGCTCTTGGGGTGCTGGTAGACCTGGGTGTACATGAAGTAGCGCACCACCAGGTAATGTTCGATGGCTCCCAGGCCTTTGCGGGCGGGAATGGAGAGGGATCCCGTCTCCGGGTCGTAGTCCAACACCGTGAGGATGCGATCCAGATCCAGGTGGCCGTATTGGGCGCCGGTGAGCAGGCTGTCGCGCATGAGGTAATCAAAACGGTCGCAGTCCAGTTGGCTGGCAATGAGCTGCCCCACCAGCGGCAGGGGGAAGCGTTTCTGCCACACCTGCTCCAGTTGAGCGGGCAGTTGCGGGTCGAACTCCGCCAGAAGAGTCGCCACCTGGGGATCCTCGCGTACAATGCGGGCCGTCCAGACCTCATGGCGGCAGCCAAAAATCTCCTCCCCTGCATGGCTAAAAGGAGGGTGCCCAATGTCGTGCAGCAGGGCGGCAACCAGGGTAACGGCGCGGTAGGGGCGCAGCTCCGGGTAGCGGCGGGCCAACTTGTCGAGCAGCCGCCGCGTAACCTGCAGCACCCCCACCGAGTGGGTAAAGCGGGATCCCTCGGCCCCGTGGAAGGTCAAAAAAGCGGTGTCCAACTGGCGGATGCGGCGCAGGCGTTGGAAGGCCGGTGTGTCGATGAGGCGAATCAGCAGCGCCTCAACCGGATCCCCGCCATCCAGGCTGATGGCGCCGTGCAGGGGATCGTGGTAGGTGCGGGACTTGCAAAAGCGCAGCGCCATACTCCCACCATACTCGCTGATTGGCCGATCTTTGGTTAGCCTGTCTGGGGGGCTTCCCGCCCCGCCCGACCCCTGCCCAGTCTTTCCAAAGCTACCCCCTTGCACCTGCTTTCTTTGCCGACAGATGCAAGCGTCCAGATACCGAAAAAACCGACCTCCAGACCCTCAGACGGCTGGGCTGCTCCTCCTCTCAATCCTAATTTTGCTGCTCGGATCAGGGCTAGCCGCCTGTTCTGCCGCTTCGAAATCCCCTCTGCCTGCTGTGCCCGGCCCACCCGCCCTCACCCGCTACGTTGCCCTGGGAGCCAGCGATGCCGTCGGCTTCAACGCCTCCATCTCCTGCGATGGCCCGGCCAACGCGGCCGGCACCCGTCCGCAGCGCTCAGAACCCCTGGACTGCCCCAATGGAACGGGGTATGTCCCTCGCCTGGCCCGCCTGCTGCCCGGCCCGGTGGAGCTCATCAACTTGGGCCGCTCGGGAGCGGTGCTCAGCCCGGCCATGCAAGCCCTGCGGGAAGGGATCCCGGCCAACCTGCTCCAGGATCAAGTGCCGCGCATCCCTCCCAATGCTGACCTAATCACCATCTGGGTGGGCGGCAACGACACCAACGCCATTGTTTTTGCCGCCGCCCAACGGGCCCTGCAGGGGGAGGATCCCTTGCCCTTTGTCGAGCGCCAGATCCAACAATTTGCCGCCGACTACCAAACCCTGCTGCAGGCGGTGCACGCCCGCGCCCCCCAAGCCCGCCTGGCAGTGGCCAACCTGCCCAACTTTGCCCTGATCCCCTTGGGCCAGCAGCAGCCCAGCAGCCTGCGCCGACTGCTGGCTCTGGTCTCCGTCGGCCTCAGCCAACGGGCCATCAACCCCTTGAGCCAGCAAGGGATCCCGGTGGTGGACTTGCTCTGCGATCCCCGCTCCTACCGCCGCGAATCCTTCTTTCCCGGCCCGCTGGCCGACGGCTTCCACCCCAACGACCGGGGCTACGCCGACCTGGCCGAGGCCTTCCTGAGAGCCCTGCAGCAGCCCGTTCCGCCCCAAAACCGCTGCCCGCCCTCTAGCGACGTGGGATCCCTTTCTCCCGAAGCGTTGGCCGCCCTTGGCAAGGCAGAGCTCTCTTCCAGCAGCTTTCCGGCAGCAGAGCTCAACCCCCCCGGCCCAGGGAAGAAGGAGGAGACCTGAGCGCCAGCCACCCGGTCTTACGAAGCCGCCAC
>NZ_JANSHG010000059.1:0-13020 GCF_047461555.1 Synechococcus sp. WC101 | reverse complement strand
TGCCCATCTGTAGGGCGGCATAGAAGAGGTTGGATCCGTCGATAAAGATGGCCACGCGCCCACGGTCGTCCTGGAAGGGATCCGGGGGCTGAAAGCCGGGCTCAGGATCAAGACGCAACATTCGGGCTTTCTTCTCCAAGTTTTGGCAAAGGGATAGAAAAAGATAAAGTATTAAAAGCTATAGGAACAAGGCGTCGGCAAAAAAGGCCCTGGCTGGAGAGATACGTCATTTACCCTAGCGCAGGAAGCTCCCTCCACCCGGAAGACTTCCAAAATCCTAAAGAAAAATACTCACCGGAGGACGCTTGCAGATGCCCGCCCAAGAGGGGCCGCCCCCTTACTGTTTTTCCACCCCCTTGCGCAGGGGGGTGTTGCGCAGCCGCTACCGGCGCTTCTTTGCCGAGGTGGAGCTGGAAAATGGGCAACCGGTAACCGCTCACTGCCCCAACACCGGGCCGATGACGGGGGTTTGCCAGGTGGGAGCGCCTGTGTACCTCTCCTATCACCCCGATCCCAAGCGCAAATTGGCCTACACCTGGGAGATGATCCAGGTGGAAGGGGTGTGGGTGGGGATCAACACCGGCCTGCCCAATCGCCTGGTGGAATGGGGGCTGGCACGAGGGTGGTTTCCCCAATTGGCGGAGTTCTCCCGCTGGCAACGGGAAGTGACTTGCGGCAGGAGCAAAATCGACTTCCTGCTGATGGGAGACTCTGGCTTGGCCTACCTAGAGGTTAAAAATACCACTTGGGCCGTGGGATCCCGCGCCCTGTTTCCCGATACGGTGACGACTCGCGGCCAAAAGCACCTGGAAGATCTCATCGAGATCCGCCGGCAAGGGCAGCGGGCTCTGCTGCTGTATTGGATCAACCGCGCCGATTGCACCGAGTTTGCCCCCGGCGAAGAACGGGATCCCCGCTATGCCCATCTGTTTCGCCAGGCGCTGCAGGCTGGGGTTGAGGTGCTGCCCTACCGGATCGCGGTCTCGCCACAGGGGATCCGTCCGCTGGGTTTGGCCAAAATAGTGGCCTGAGCGTCGTCTTGGAAACCTGCTGCCATGCAAGTGGCCACCTGGAACGTCAACTCCATTCGCACCCGGCTGCCCCAGGTTTTGGCTTGGCTGGACAAGCAGGGATCCCTGGATGTGCTCTGCTTGCAGGAGACCAAGGTGGTGGATGCGGACTTTCCCCGCGCGCCCTTTGAGGAGCGAGGCTTTTACGTAGAAGTGTACGGGCAGAAAGCCTACAACGGCGTTGCCCTGATCAGCCGGGAGGTGCCGGAAAAAGTAGAGCGTGGCTTTGGGGCCCTGCTGCCGGCAGCGGCGGAGCTGGACGAGCAAAAGCGGCTGATCGGCGGCCTCTACCGCGGCATCCGCATTCTCAACCTCTACGTGCCCAATGGCGAGGCGGTGGGATCCGACAAGTACGCTTACAAATTGCACTGGTTGGCCCGCCTGAAGGATTACCTCAACATCGCCCTGGGCCAGGGGCAGCCCATCCTCCTCTGCGGCGACTTCAACATCGCCCCCGAAGACCGGGATATTTACGATCCCCGCAAAGCCGGGGAAATCATGGCCTCGGAGCCGGAGCGGCAGGCCCTGCGGGAGATCCTGGCTTTGGGGTTTGAGGATGCCTTTCGCAAATTCACCCCGGATCCCGGACATTTTAGCTGGTGGGACTACCGCGGGGGTGGGTTCCAGAAGAACCGCGGCTGGCGCATCGATCACTTCTACCTTTCCCCTCTGCTCCAGGACAAAGCTACTGCCTGCTGGATCGACGTCGAACCGCGGCGGGCACAAAAGCCCAGCGACCATGCCCCTGTGGTTGTGGAGCTGGCAATCTGAAATCCCCAGGCTGCTCGCTTGCCAATCCTTAATTTCAAGACAACAGCGGCCACCTGCGTTAGGCTGATAAGTGTTAACGAATGTATCGGGCTATCGCGATGGCGCTCTTTGGTTTTGGCAAATTGGGCAAGAAACTGACCCTGCCCACCCCGGAGGAGGCTTTGCCGGGCCGCTCCGAGCCAATGGCGATCGTCAACCGGCACTACGTCAAGGGCACGCCGCTAAAGCCCCCCTTTCCGGAGGGCATGGAGCTGGCCCTGTTCGGCATGGGCTGCTTCTGGGGAGCCGAGCGCAAGTTTTGGCAGTTGCCGGGAGTGTTCACTACTGCGGTGGGCTACGCCGGCGGGTATACTCCCAACCCAACCTATGAGGAGGTTTGCACCGGCTTGACCGGCCACAACGAGGTGGTGCGGGTGGTTTACGATCCGGCTCAAATCAGCTACCTGCAGCTTTTGAAGGTGTTTTGGGAAAACCACGATCCCACCCAAGGGATGCGGCAGGGCAATGATGTGGGCACCCAGTATCGCTCCGGCATCTACGTCTATTCCCAGGCCCAGCAGGAGCTGGCAGAAAAAACCCGCGATCTCTACCAGCAAGCCCTGAGCGCCCACGGCTACGGCCAGATCACCACTGAGATCCTGGACGCCCCAGAGTTCTACTACGCCGAAGACTACCACCAGCAATACCTGGCCAAGAATCCGCGCGGCTACTGCGGCTTGGGCGGCACCAAAGTTCCCTTGCCAGAGCTGGCTGCCGAGTCTGTTTGAGCCACACCCTGGCCGTCCCACCCTCACCCCCGGCCCCTCTCCCTGAGGGAGAGGGAAGTTAGAGCGGCGCGTTCGTGATGAGGTTGCCTAGCGATAAGGATCCCAAAGAAGGCCTAGAAGATGCGGCGGGAAGGGGATCCCCGCTCTAGCAGCTCCTTGGCCACCAGGGTCACCACTGCCAGCAAGGAGAGCACCACCGCTGCCGCATAGGCCGAGCCCGTGGCATAGCTGCGGTAGGCATCTTCCACAAACAAGGGAAGGGTCTGGGTACGGCCGATGATGTTGCCGGAGACCACGGCCACCGCCCCGAACTCCCCCATGGCGCGGGCATTGGTCAGGATGACGCCGTAGAGAAGGCCCCAGCGGATGTTGGGCAGGGTGATGCGCAAGAAGATCTGCCAGGAATTGGCCCCCAGCGTTTTGGCGGCCTCTTCCTCTTCGGTGCCGGCCTCTTCCAACACCGGCAGCACCTCCCGCACCACAAAGGGCAAAGTGATGAAAGCGGTGGCCAGCACAATGCCCGGAAAGGCAAAAATGACCCGCAGATTCCAGGATCCCAGCCAACCCTGACGGCCAAAGATCAGCACCAGCATCAGGCCGGCCACCACTGGCGAAATGGAAAAGGGCAGATCGATGAGGCTGAGCAGCAAGGCCCGCCCCGGAAAACGGCGGCGAGCCAGGGCCAAGGCGGCACAGAGGCCGAAAAGGGTATTGAGAGGCACGACAACCAAGGCAGTCAGCACCGTCAATCGGAGGGCACTGAGCAGCTCCCGCTCGGTCAGGTGCTGCAGAAAAGCTGGGATCCCTTCTCGAAACGCTTGGTAGAAGATGTTCACCACCGGGATCCCAAGCAGCAGGGCAATGTAGAGCCCGACAATGCCGATCAACAGGCCCGACAGCCAAGGGTTTGTCGATGGCTCCGGTTGGACCCCCGATATCCCGTCAGGTTTCATGGCGACTTCCCCAAGCTTGCAGAAGGTTAATCACCACCAGCGACAAGAAAGAGATCCCCAGCATCACTGTCCCGATTACCGTTGCCCCGGCATAGTCGTACTGTTCCAGCCGCTGGATCACCAGCACTGCCGCGATGAGATCCCGGAAGGGGATGCTGGAGGCGATGATAACGATGGAGCCATATTCGCCCACAGCGCGGGAAAACCCCAGGGCCACCCCGGTTAAAACAGCGGGCAAAATCTGGGGCAGCACCACCCGCCAGAAGGTCTGCCAGCGGGAGGCGCCCAAACTCCAGGCCGCTTCTTCCACCTCTTGTTCCAGCTCCTGCAGCACTGGCTGCACCGTCCGCACCACAAAGGGAAAAGAGATAAACAGCATCGCCACCCCCACCCCCAAGCGAGTGAAGGCAATGCGGATCCCCAAGGGGGCCAACAGGGATCCAATCCAGCCGTTGCTGCTGTAAACCGTCGCCAGGGTGAGGCCGGCAACAGCCGTGGGCAGGGCAAAGGGCAGATCGATCAACCCCTCGAGGAGCTTTTTGCCGGGAAAGGTGTAGCGCACCAACACCCAAGCCGTCAGGGTGCCCATTACACCATTCACTAAGGCCGCCAGCAGCGCAGTTACAAAAGTAACTTCATAGGCGGAGAGGGCCACCGGATCCGTCGCGATCCGCCAAAACTCCGCCCAGCCCACGCTGCTGGACTTGGCGATCAAGGCGGCCAGCGGCAGGGCCAACATCAGGAAGAGATAGCCCAAGCTCAGCCGCCACGGCCAAGACAGTTGAAACCCAGCTTGCTGCAACTTTCCTCAAGCTCCCAGCGACATCGGACTTCGTCCCGCCGTCGCCAGCGGGGTCATGGCAGTTTTCTTGTCGTTTTTTTTGAGGGGAAAGGCCTTGACCACCTTGGGACGGACATAGACCTGCTGCCCCACCTGCAGCGGCTGGCTGGCGTATTGATCCCGGCTCAGGTGGGCCCAGAGGGATCCGCCATCGCTCAAGACCAGCTCCGCCTGGATCTCCCGCCCCAGGTGGATGATCGCTTTTACCCACGCGGGGACGCCGCTGCTATTGGGGTTGACCTCGATCTGCACATCGTGGGGGCGCAAGAAAAGCTGGTGCGGGCCGGCCTGCGCCTCGGGAAGCTGGCAAGATAACAGGGAGCGGGGAGAGAGCTCGTTAACCGGGCCGATAAAGCTCATGACAAAGGGGGTGGCCGGGTGATCGTAGATCTCGGCAGGGGATCCCACCTGCTCGATCCGCCCCTGGTTCATGACCACGATCTGGTCGGCCACCTCCATGGCCTCCTCTTGGTCGTGGGTAACCAAGACGGTGGTGACGTGCACCTTGTCGTGCAGGCGCCGCAGCCACTGGCGCAGCTCCTTGCGCACCCTGGCATCCAGCGCCCCAAAAGGCTCGTCCAAAAGCAATACCTGCGGCTCCACCGCCAAGGCGCGGGCCAGGGCCACCCGCTGCCGCTGCCCCCCCGAAAGCTGCGAGGGATAGCGATCCCCAAACCCCGACAGTTGCACCAGCTCCAACAGCTCGTCCACCCGCGCCCGGATCTCGGCCCGCGAAGCTTTGCGGATCTCCAGGCCAAAGGCAATGTTCTGCCGCACCGTCATGTGCTTGAACAGGGCGTAGTGCTGGAAGACAAAGCCAACATTGCGCTCCTGGACGCTGGCGTGGGTGGCATCCCGACCGGTGAGGAAAATCCGCCCCGTGTCCGGCTTTTCTAGACCAGCAATGAGGCGCAAGAGGGTGGATTTGCCCGAACCCGACGGCCCCAACAGGGCGACCAGGGATCCCGTGGGGATGGTGAGATCGGTAGGGTAGAGCGCCTGAAACTCGCCGAAACGCTTCGATACCCCTGCAATGGTGATGCCCATAGGCTCTGCCTAGCTAGTGGTTTGCCTGAGAAGTTGCTGGATTGGTTGCCGGCTGAGTCTTCTCAAAAGGTTGAGGGAAGTTAAACGCCCACCTAATCTACGGTAAACCTGTCAACAAACCGTTGATACAGCTCCCAGAATAACTTGAATGGGAACCCAAAACAAGGGAGCCTCCCTACAACTCGGCTTGAATGCGGTCAAACAAAGCTCCATCGGCAAAGAAGCGGTTTTGGATTGTCTCCCAGCCGCCTAGGTCGGCAACGGTTACCAGTTTCTCAACAGGAGGGTAACGCCAGGCAAACTCTTGGGCCACCGTGGGCTCCACCGGCCGGAAGCCCACCTCGGCAAAGGCCCGCTGCGCTTCTGGGGTAAACAGGTAGTCGACAAAGGCTTCGGCCACGGCGCGGGTGCCCTTGCGGTCCACGTTGGCGTCCACTACCGCCACCGCCTGATCGATGGAGATGTTGGGATCCGGCACCAGGTAGGGCAGGGGCTGGCCGCGCAGGCCGGCCAGGATTACCTCATGTTCGTAGGTAAGCAGAACATCCCCCTGCCCTTTTTGGAAGAAGACATCGGTGGCCTCCCGCGAGTCCCGCGGCAGGACGCGGACATTTTTGTAGACCTGGGTGGCGAACTCCAGGGCCTGAGGTTCAGGGACAGCGCTCCAGAGGGCCAAAAAGTTCCAGCGGGCGCCCCCTGAAGTTTTGGGGTTGGCGGTAATCACCTGCAGGCCGGGCCGAGCCAGATCCAGCCAAGAGCGGATACCACGGGGGTTGCCCTGTCGCGTGACGATGGCCGCCACCGAGCGGGTGACGATCCCCTGGTTGGGGGTGCGGCTTTCCCAGCCTGGCCGAATCAGGCCGGCAGCCACAATGCGCTCCACATCCAGGCCTAGGGCCAGGGCCACCACATCGGCATCCAGCCCCTCGATGACCGCCCGCGCCTGCGTTGCCGAGCCGGCGTAGCTGCTTTCCACCCGCACCCGTTGTCCGGTCTGGGCCAGCCAATGGGCCTCAAAGGCAGGGATGATCTGGCGGTAGGCATCGCGGGTCACCGCAAAAGAAGCCAGAAGAATCCTCACTTCCCCGTGGGATCCCACCCCACAGCCACCTAGCCCCAGCAGAAGGAATCCCACCGCCAGCCACCGCCCCGCTCTCCCCCACCAGGCCACCGCGACGGGTGAAGGGATCCCCAATGGCTTCCCCGCTGCCCCTTCCATCTTCACCGCCATCCCCAAAAACTTCTCCACTTCTCCGTCCCTCACCCCCAACCCCTCTCCCAAAAGGCGAGGGGAGGTTGGAGGCTAAGGAACTATTCTACGGTAATCCAGTCGGCAAACCGTTTTTAGACCAGGGATCCCTAGGCGGGGCAGGGGGTGGGGGGCGCCGCGTCGGCAGCGAGATCCAGCGTGGCATTGAGGAGGCCGGGATCCTCCGGGGAGGGGAGCAACTGGAACCCTAGCCGCTTGCACAGGCGGCGCATGCCCTCGTTTTTGCTGAGCACCTCGCCGGCCAGACGCCGGATTCCTTCGCAGCGGGCCACCTGAATCAGGCGGGTCAGCAGCTCCGTGCCGATCCCCTGCCGTTGATAGGGATCCGCCACCAGCAGGGCAAACTCCGCCTCTTCGGGGAGGCCGTGTCTTTTGGAGAGGCGGCTGATGCCGAGGATTGTGGCTTCTGGCTCCTGTTTTTCCGCCACCAGGGCGATCTCGCGGTCGTAGTCGTTGAAGCAGATGCGGATTAAGCGCTCGTGGGCGATGCGGGCGCTGTATTTGATGGGGTGGAAGTAGCGCAGGTAGATGCTGTAGTCGGAGACGTGGCGATGAAACTGGATTACCAGCGGCTCGTCTTCAGGGCGGATGGGGCGGATGGTGATGCCGTCCCGGAAGGGCCAGGTGTACTGGCTGGGGTAGGGGCGGATGGCCAACGGCACCGGTGGTTCTTGCTCTGAGCGCAGAATGACGCGGGCATCCAAAGCCACCAGCCCCTCGCCCGAGGCCAGCAGGGGGTTGATGTCGATCTCCTTGATCTCCCGCTGTTCGGCCACCAGTTGGCTGAAGCGCACCAAAAGCTGTTCCAGCGCTTCCAGCTTGACGGCTCGGCGCCCCCGCACCCCCTTGAGGGCCTTGTAGATGAGGGTATTCTCCATCAGGCGCCGCGCCAAGGTGGTGTTGAGGGGGGGAAGGCCGATGGCGCGATCCTGGAACACTTCCACCAATTGGCCGCCGCTGCCAAACAGCAACACCGGCCCAAACTGGGGATCCTCGCTGCTGCCCAGGATCAGCTCGTAGCCGTCGGTGCGGATCATCGGCTGCACCGTCACCCCTTGGAAGTGCTGGGATCCGGCTTTTTCGGCAACATTGGTCTGGATCTGCCGGTAGGCCCGCCGCACCGACTCGGCATCGGGCAGGTTGAGCTGCACGCCGCCTACATCGGTCTTGTGGGTGAGGGTGTGGGAGTAGAGCTTGAGCACCACCGGGTAGCCGATTTGTTCGGCGGCCTCTACAGCCGCTTCCGGGCTCTCGGCCACCCGCGTGGGCACCACCGGGATCCCGTAGGCGGCCAGGAGCTCCTTGGACTCGACCTCGGTCAGGAGCGTGCGGCCTTGCCGCCGGGCTTGGCTGAGGATTGGCTGCACCCTCTCGCGCTCGACCGCTGTTGCAGGGGGCAGCGCGGGGGTTTCGTAGAGGGCCTTGAGGTTGTCGCTGAAGCGCCACAGATAGCTGAACACCCGCGCCGCCTGATCCGGATAGCGGTAGGTGGGGATCCCGGCCTGGTTGAGGATCTGCTCGCCGGCATCCACCAGGGCTCCCCCCATCCAACTGGCCAGGATGGGTTGGCGAGATCCGCTGCGCCGCCAGGTCTCCACCACCTTGGCGGCCGTGGCGGTGGGATCTGTCATCGCCTGGGGGGTGAGGATCACCAGACAGCCCTGGCTGCCGGGATCCCGCAGCACGATCTCCAGCGCCTGGGCAAAGCGCTCCGGCCCGGCATCGCCCAAAACGTCGATGGGGTTGCCGTGGCTCCAGTGGGGCGGCAGGATCTGGCTGAGCTGCTCCAGCGTCTCCGGGGCAAGAGAGGCCAGGGATCCGCCGGCGCGAATGAGGGCGTCGGTGGCCAGCACCCCTGGCCCGCCGGCATTGGTGAGGATGCTGAGGTGGGGCCCTTGCGGACGGGGCTGTTTGGCCAGCACCTCCGCCATGTCGAAGAGATCTTCAATGTGATCCACCCGCAGCACGCCGCAGCGGCGGAAGGCCGCATCCAAAACCGCGTCGCTGCCGGTGAGGGATCCCGTGTGGGAGGCCGCCGCCTGGGCCGCCGCCTGGGCCGCCGCCTGGGTGCGCCCCGCCTTGATGACGATGATGGGCTTGCTCAGCGCCACCTCGCGGGCCGCCGACAAAAACGACCGCGCATCCCCGACGGATTCCATGTAGAGGACGATGCTGTGGGTATGGGGATCCTGGCCCAGGTAGTCGATGAGATCCCCCCAGCCCACATCCAGCATCGATCCCAGGGAGATAAAGGCGCTAAAGCCGACATTTTCCTGCAGGCTCCAGTCTAGGATCGAGGTGCAGAGGGCCCCGCTTTGGCTGATAAAGCCCACGTTGCCGGGCCGGGCCATCTGGGCCGCAAAGGTGGCATTTAGGCCCGTGTGGGGGTTTTGGATCCCCAGGCAGTTGGGGCCAATCAGGCGCAGCTTGCCGCGGGCAGCCTCTTGGATGGCCTTTTCCAGCTCCAGCCCCTCGGGGCCGATTTCCTTAAAGCCCGCCGAGAGGACAATGGCCCCCTTGACTCCGGCCTCAACGCATTCTTGAATAACCGCCGGCACCCCGGCTGCCGGGATGGCGATGATGGCCAGATCCACCGGCTCCGGCAAAGCAGACAGCCGCTCATAGGCCCGGATGCCCAACACCTGGTGCCGCTTGGGGTTGACCGGGTAGACCGTGCCCCCAAACGGGTGGCTGATCAGGTTCCACAAGACCGTGCGCCCAACACTGCCCTCCCGCTCTGTTGCCCCCACCACCGCCACCGAGCGGGGCAGAAAAATGGGATCTAAGGGGTGGGATCTGGCCTTCCAGATGTCGAGGCTGGGGTCAGGGCGGCGCCGCATGGGCTTACTCCTCAATGTCTGGTGACTAGGCCAACACCGGCTCCGGCTGGTGGTAGAGGGCAGCCTCCACCCGGCAGCCCCGGTAGGCCAAGACGTACAGCTCCTTCATGTCCTGAATCAGCGGGTAGCGGGGGTTGGCGCCGGTGCATTGATCATCGAAAGCCTGCTCCGCCATCGCCTCCAGACGGTCGTAGAACGCCTGCTCGCTCTCGCTGAGGGCCTCGCGGATGGTAGCCGGGATCCCTAGCTTCCGCTTTAGCTCCTCGATGGCCTCAATGAGGCGCACGACCTTTTCATCATCATTGGCTCCGCCCAACTGCAGGTAATCGGCAATCTCGGCATAGCGGTGCTTGGCGTTGGGGTAGCGGTATTGGGGGAAGATGGCCTGCTTAAAGGGGGCGTCGGTGGCGTTGTAGCGGATGACGTGGGTAATCATCAGGGCATTGGCCAGGCCGTGGGGCAGGTGGAAGGTGGATCCCAGCTTGTGGGCCAAGGAGTGGCACACCCCCAAAAAGGCGTTGGCAAAGGCCATGCCGGCAATGGTGGCGGCGTAGTGGACTTTTTCCCGCGCTTCGGGATCCTCGGCGCCCTTCTCGTAGGCCCGCGGCAGGTAGGTCATCAGGAGCTTGATGGCCTGCAGGGCCAGCCCATCGGTAAAGTCGCTGGCCATCACCGAGACATAGGCTTCCAGAGCGTGGGTGAGGGCGTCGATGCCGCCATAAGCCGTTAGCTTCTTGGGCATCTTTAAGGTGAGATCCGGATCCACGATGGCCATGCTGGGGGTGAGGGCGTAGTCCGCCAGGGGGTACTTGATCCCCACCCGGTCATCGGTCACTACGGCAAAGGGCGTCACCTCGGATCCCGTCCCGGAAGTGGTGGGGATGCAGACCAGTTGGGCTTTTTGCCCCAGCGGCGGCAGCTCGTAGACCCGCTTGCGGATGTCCATAAAGCGCGTGGCCAGGCCTTCAAACTCCACCTGCGGCTGCTCGTACATCAGCCACATCACCTTGGCCGCGTCCATCGGGGATCCGCCCCCCACGGCGATGATCACATCCGGCTGAAACTGGCGCAGCTGCTCCAGGCCGCGGTTGACGGCGCTGAGGGTGGGATCCGGCTCCACGTCGTGGTAGACATCCCACTTAATCTGGAGCTCCTCGAGAACCCGGGTAACCGGCTGCAGCACACCCAGCTCGAAAAGGGGCTTGTCGGTAACCAAAAAAGCCCGCTTTTTGCCGGCCAACTCCCTCAAGGCCACCGGCAGACATCCCCGCTTAAAGTAGATCTTGGGCGGCACCCGGAACCAGAGCATATTTTCCCGCCGGTAGGCCACCGTTTTGACGTTGAGCAGGTGGCGCGGCCCCACATTGTCCGAGACGGAGTTGCCCCCCCACGTGCCACAGCCCAACGTTAACGAGGGATCCAGCCTGAAGTTGTAGAGATCCCCAATCGCCCCCTGCGAAGAGGGGGTGTTGATCAGCACCCGCCCTGTTTGTAGGGCATTCTCAAAGTAGGCAATATCGTCCCGATTGGCTGGATCGGTATACAAAACAGAGGTGTGACCCCGCCCCCCGAAATTGACCACTTGGACGGCCATATCGACAGCGCTGTGGAAATCCTTGGCGCGGTAGAGGGCCAAAACAGGAGCCAATTTTTCGTAGGAAAACGGCTCTTCGGGCCCCACCTTCTCCACTTCCCCAATCAGCAGCTTGCTGCCTTCGGGTACCTGGATCCCGGCCAGAGCAGCGATGGTCTGCACCGATTGGCCAACAATAGCTGGATTGAGACGGCCATCCTTGAGGAGAATGCGGCGCACCGCTTGCGTCTGTTCCGGATCCAAAAAGTAGGCCCCTCGATGGCAAAACTCCGCCTTCACCTGCTCATAAACGGCCTCCACCACGATCACCGCCTGTTCCGAGGCGCAGATCATGCCGTTGTCAAAAGTTTTGCTGAGCAAGATCGAGCTGACGGCTGTGGGAATGTCGGCGCTGGCGTCGATCACCGCCGGCGTGTTGCCCGCCCCCACACCCAGCGAGGGGTGGCCGGAGGAATAGGCCGCCTTGACTAGGGCGGGGCCGCCGGTGGCCAGGATCAACTTCACCTCCGGATGTTGCATCAAAGCCTGAGACAGCTCGATGGTGGGCTCGTCGATCCAGCCGATCAACCCCACAGGCGCACCGGCTGCCTCAGCCGCCTCCTTGACCACCTTGGCCGCGGCAATGGTGCATCGTTTGGCGCGGGGGTGAGAGGAAAAGATGATGGCGTTGCGGGTTTTCAGGGTGATGAGAGCTTTGAAAATGGTTGTCGAAGTGGGGTTGGTGACTGG
Source organism: Synechococcus sp. WC101 (assembly GCF_047461555.1). NCBI lineage: Bacteria > Bacillati > Cyanobacteriota > Cyanophyceae > Synechococcales > Synechococcaceae > Synechococcus > Synechococcus sp. WC101. The sequence goes on along the minus strand of NZ_JANSHG010000059.1, from coordinate 1,138 downwards.
CACAATGCCCGCCAAAAGCCCCACCGGCTCGGCAATGCGCTCGTAGCCAAAACTCTCGTCCCGCTCGATGACGCCACAGGTTTTCTCGTGTTTGTATTTGTTGTAAATGTATTCAGAGGCAAAGTGATTTTTGATCACCTTGTCTTCCACAATCCCCATGCCGGTCTCTTCCACGGCCAGCTTGGCCAGCGGGATCCGTTCGTTGTTGGCGGCCAGGGCAGCTTTGTGAAAGATCCGATCCACCTGTTCCTGGGTGAAGGTGGCATACTCAGCCTGGGCAGCTTTTACCTGTTGGATCAGAGCTTCCAGTTCCTCGAGGTTGGTGACAGGCATAGGTGGATCCTCCAAAATTACATCCATACAGGTTAAAAGTTGAGGCAACCGTTAGAAATTGCTGCAAGACTCCATGGGCCTGCTGACCGGCTAAGCGCCAACAGGCGCGGGAACCTGGATCTCAGTGGTCATTTTTGGGGGATGGGTAAGGGTGTTGTGGATGATGCACGCATCGACTGCCTTTTCCAACCCTTTTTGGTGTTTTTCGTCGAGCGGGATCCCACTTTTCACCCGAATGCAAATGTTGTCTAGGCGGGCAGGGTGCTCGACTTTATCTGCGGTAACAACCACTTCCAGCCCTTTGGGATCCAACTGCCGCGCTTCCAAATACTTGACGGCATAGAACCCCACACAAGCACCCAAAGAGGCCAAAAACCACTCCGGCGGCGTCATTCCCTGATCTTGGCCGTGGTTGTCCAAAGGCTGATCGCTGAGGATGCGATGGCCGCGGCTTTGGGCTTGAAATTGAACGCCATTTTGGTAGGTTACGCGCACTTCCACCGGGGATCCCTCCTCATTTTTTGAGCTACCAGAGTTGGCAAGCTGCTAGACTATTGGGTTCAACTAAGTTCAACTTAGCATTACCTTGGAGACAGCCTAAGGACTTTAGAGATGACTTTGGGATCAGGCTGGCTCAAGTCAGAATTGGCTCTACAGCCTGTTAAGGGCTCAAGGGGTACAATAGCAGCACTTAGCAAACCAACTTCGGAAGGAGGATGGATTGATCAATTGATCAGTAGTAAAGAAGTCTTCACTATCTGCTCCATGCTATATTTCCCAATTCTGCAAAGCTGCCGAATAAAAT
>NZ_JANSHG010000058.1:0-13405 GCF_047461555.1 Synechococcus sp. WC101 | reverse complement strand
TCCAGTGTCCACCGCGACAGCTCCTGATCCAGCAGCTCCACCGAGCGGATCCACTTCATCCAGCGCGGCATGAGGGCGAGGTTGGCCCACAGCTCCCACACCTGCTCGATAGGAACCGGGACCTCCACCTGACAGGTGTGCTCTAACCAATCCGACTCTGACATAGGGCCTCCCACACGACATCCGGCAGAGATGAGGGAGCATCCTACGGCTTGACCACAAAGCCTCTAGGAGGGATCCCTGCCTTTACAAAATTTTATATCGACCTAAGATAACAATATCAGCTCAGCCGAGTTTGGGGCTTTGCGCTTTGGAGCAGCTCCAACCTCTCTCCAGGCAAGTTGCAGCTGATGCCCATGAGAGAGATGCAGAAGGCAGGTATCATGGTTGCCATCTGCAAGCTCCACTTGCATCGGCTCGGTGCGTCCACTTGTTTGACTCGACGGAACGATCTCACCATGATTTCCCAGTGGAAGCAGCATCTCAAGAACTACTTCGTGGCGGGGTTGCTGGTGGTGATCCCGTTGGCAACCACCATTTGGCTGACGGTGGAAGTGGCCACCTGGAGCATTGGCTTTTTGACCAGCATTCCCAAGCAGTTTAATCCCATCCAGGGGCTGCACCCGATTTTGATCAACCTCATCGATCTGGCGGTGGGCTTGCTGACGCCAATCCTGCTCATTTTGTTGATTGGCTTCATGGCCCGCAACATTGTTGGCCAGTGGCTGCTCAACCTAAGCGAGCAGTTGCTCCACGCCATCCCGATAGCGGGGCTGGTCTACAAAACCCTGAAGCAATTGGTTAGCGTTTTGTTTGCCCCCAACAACCAGCGCTTTCGACGGGTGGTGCTGGTGGAATATCCTCGGCCTGGGGTTTGGGCGTTAGCTTTTGTAACGGGCGTCATTCAAACTCCCATTCGACCGGATGGGCCGCAGCGCTCCCTCAGCCTGTTCGTGCCCACCACGCCCAACCCAACCACCGGCTGGTACGCCATCGTGCCGGAAGACCAGGTGGTGGAGGTGTTCATGCCGGTGGAGGATGCTTTTAAGATGCTCATCTCCGGCGGGATCGTGACCCCCGAGACCTTTGAGGCGGGTCTCAAACGGCGCGAAGGGGCTCTGGCGGTAACCATGCCCAGCCTGCGGGAGTTGGTGGAGCAGGAGCGGGCGGCAGCATCCACTAGGGCCGACTCAACGGCTGCCGAGGTGGGCTTTGAGGCTTCCTAGTTGGCCGCTTCCTCTGCTGGCAGGCCGGGCTGCCAGAGCTGGTATTCTTTGGCCTGCTCCAGGCGCACGTAGAAGGGCTGCATCTGCCGATCCAAGGCTTCCGCCTGCTCCGGGGGGAAAGCTTTCCAGGCGGCGCGGCTGGCCCAGCGGAGGATGAGGTGGACAAGTTCGGGATCCTCTACATCCAGCCAGACTTCTTTGCCCAAAAAGCCCGGCTGTTGGCGCAGGGCCGGCCCCCAAACCTGCTCGTCTTGTAGGATAAAGGCCCTCTGGCCACCGGGAGGAACGCGGAAGCAGAGGTGCTCGATGGCGATGGGCTGGTCTGACATTGGCAAAGGTTGGCTCTTGGCTGGCTAGGAGGCGGACGAAGGGTTGATCAGCCGCTGCAGGGTGGGAATGAAGTCGGGGTAGGAGATGCGGGCACAGTCGGCCCCTCGAAGGGTGGTGGATCCCTGGGCGGCCAGGGCAGCTACCATCAAGCTCATGGCGATGCGGTGGTCGGCGTGGCTATCCACCTCGGCCCCCTGCAGAGGGATCCCCCCTTTGATTTCCAGGCCGTCGGGATATTCGGTGACCTGGGCCCCCATCCGGCTGAGTTCCTGGGCGATGGCCGCCAAGCGGTCGCTCTCTTTAACCCGCAATTCCGCCGCATCGCGAATGACCGTAGTCCCCTCGGCAAAGGCTGCCGCCACCGCCAAAACCGGGATCTCATCGATGAGGGTGGGAATGAGATCGCCGGCAATGCTGCAACCCCGCAAACGGGCCGAGCGCACGCGCAGATCCCCCAGAGGCTCGCCGGCCACCTCCCGCCGCTTCTCAACCTGAATATCGGCCCCCATCTCCTGCAACACCTGCAGCACGCCGGTGCGCGTGGGGTTGAGACCCACATCCTGTAGCAGCAATTCGCTCTCGGGCACAATCGAGGCGGCCACCAGCCAGAAGGCTGCCGAGCTGATGTCCCCTGGCACCTGCACCGTCTGGCCCACTAGGCGGGATCCCCCCACCACCGCCACGGTTTTTGCCGCCACATCGACAGAGATCTCGGCGCCAAAGGCCCGCAACATCCGCTCCGAGTGGTCGCGGGAAAGGGCCGGCTCTGTAACCTGAGTAGTGCCTTCTGCCAACAGGCCCGCCAGCAGCAGGCAGGACTTTACCTGGGCCGAGGCCACGGGCGAGTGGTAGTGGATCCCCTTTAGGGATCCCCCCTGCACAGCCAGAGGTGCCAGGTTGCCCCCGGCCCGTCCCCAGATGTTGGCCCCCATCTGCCGCAGCGGCTCCACCACCCGTCCCATGGGCCGCGAGCGCAGGGAGCGATCCCCAGTGACAGCAAAAAAGCGACCCGCCTGGCCAGCCAGGATCCCCAACATCAGGCGCAGGGTGGTGCCGGAATTGCCGGCATCCAACACCTCTGCCGGCTCCTGCAGGCGATCCAAGCCCACCCCCTGGATGCGGACGCACTCGCTGTTGAGCTCTGGGATATCGGCCCCCAGGGCCCGAAAACAGGCTGCCGTACTGCGGGGATCCTCCCCCAACGACAGGCCGTGAATGACGGTTTCCCCTTCCGCCAGGGATCCCAGCATCAGGGCGCGGTGGGAGATGGACTTATCGCCTGGAATGCTCACTTGACCGCGCAGGCCGCGGGCGGGCGAGAGCGTCAGGATGTCGGCAGAAGAAGCGGTGGTCAGCACAGCAGCCGTAACACCAAACTAAAGAACAGACAAAGGCAAGAGCAGTCTTAATCATACGTTAGGCTGGAACCTGCCCTGCTCTTGCCGGCGGTCGGCCTTGCACCCAGATGATCCTGAACCACTGGAAGACAGCCCGTCTTTTGACGGCAGCCGACCCTATCCTCGAGGATGAGCTTAACAACATGGATTCCTCGGTCGGGGCCTGGCCTCGGCCTTTTTTTTGCAAGCCCTTACGTTGTGAATGCTAGCGTTTGATGGTACTAGAGTTGTCTACCGATCCTGCAATAGGTAAAGCTAGGAGCGGGGAAAGAATCAAAGCCACCCCCTGCGCCTATGGACTTGGCAAGAGCTGAGCTTGGGGAAATGCTTCTGTACCACCACGAGTCCGTTTTGACGGAGGCAGTGGTGGCCTACCTGCAACCCCAGCAGGGCGGCGCGTTTTTGGACGTGACGTTGGGAGGCGGTGGGCACAGCTTGGCGCTGCTGCAGAGGGGAGCGGATCGCGTGGTGGGGCTGGATCGCGATCCGACGGCTCTGCAGGCGGCCCAGGCGCGTCTGGCCGCAGCCGGGATCCCCGGCAATCGCCTCCAACTCTGGCACCTCAACTTTGCCGATTTCGACCTGCAGCGGCACGGCTTTCGGGATGAGCGAGGGCAGGGGATCCCTTTCGATGGCATCGTAGCCGACCTCGGGGTGAGCTCGCCCCAACTGGACTGCCCCGAGCGGGGCTTTAGCTTTCGCGCCGAGGGGCCGCTCGATATGCGCATGGATCCCACTGCCGATCAGGAAACGGCTGCCGACTGGGTCAACCGCCGCCCCGTCGAGGACTTGATCGACATTTTCGTTCGCTATGGCGAGGAGCGCTTTGCCCGCCGCATCGCCCACCACATCGAACGCTCCCGCCCCCTTTTCACCACCACCCAACTGGCCCACGTAGTCTGGCAGGCGGTGCCGCCGGCGGCAAGACGGGGCCGCATCCACCCGGCCACGCGGATCTTTCAGGCCCTGCGCATTGCCGTGAACCGAGAACTGGAAGCCCTGGAAACCCTGCTGGCCCAGGCTCCCAATTGGCTAAAACCCGGCGGCAGGTTGGCCGTGATCAGCTTTCATAGCCTGGAAGATCGCCTGGTGAAATGGGCCTTTCGTACGGATCCCCGCTGGCAGGTGCTCACCCCCAAACCCCTGTGCCCTTCCGAGCTGGAGCAGCAACGCAATTCCCGCGCCCGCTCCGCCAAACTGCGAGTGGCTGCCCGCAGCAGCTAAGTTGCCGCCCTGCCCCCCTGGAGGCCCTATGAGGTGCGTGGAGATCGGATAGAGTGGGGCCCAGTTGGCAGCAATTTCTTGGTGTGGGTGAGGTGCAAACCCCTATGGTCAGCCAGCCTTTGAACGCGAGCCGTGGCCGCAGTTTTCTCCCTGTCCAGCGCAAAACCGCGACCTTGGCCCCTCGTTCCCATCTAAGGACTACCCCGCCCCTCCCCGCCGGCAAAGTCAGAACCCGTCGCCCCCAACCCTCGAAATCAGCCTATCCCCATAGCCGGGATCCCGCCTGGAGAGAGCACCTGATCTGGTGGAAGCAGATCTCCACGGGCATGGCCATCGTCTCGGGGTTGTCAGTGCTGAGTGTGTACAGTTGGACGGTGCATACCCAAAGCCGATGGAGCCAGCGCTACCAAGTGTGGCAGCAGATGCAGCGCAACGAACGACAGTTTCTCCTCACCCAAGAGTCCATCGCCAATTCCTTGCGGGAAATCGCCGATCGCTCCGACATGGTGCCTCTGGTACCGGAGCGGATGATCGAGGTGCCAATTGCCCTCCCCAGCACGGCTTCTGGGCAGGGGCAGAGCAAAGCCAAGCCTCTGGAGGCATCCGAGCAAGCCCCTCCTTTTTACCCGGTTGGATACTAATCCAAAGGCTCTAGGCGGTAGCGGCTGAGCCAGTGATCCAAGTGCACCTCCTCCTCATCCAGGAGTTGGGCGTTGATCAGACCCCGCTTGAAGGCAAGGCGAATGGCGCGGGCCCGCAAGCTAAAAGTTGTGCCCCACTCCTCGCTCTCAATTTGGTCGTTGCTCACCTCAAGCTTGTCGTAGAGATTGCGCAGACGATTGGTCACCCCTCGCCGCGACAAAAACCGCCGTGCGGCAATAGCTTGATCGGTGAGGCCGAGGGCAATATCGATCAACACCTCGTACTCAGCATCGCTGAGGCCGGTAATTTTGTTTTGCGAACGGGAATCGACCCCCCGCACCTCCCGATCGATCACGCATTGCTCATCCTGCACCACGGCCTGGATGGCACTGACCAATTTTTCGTCGGTGCAATTCTTCAGGAGATAGCCGTAGACAGTTTGCGGCGGCACGATCTTGTGCAGTTCCCGCACATAAACCTCATCGGCAAAGTGGGACCAAAAGATGATGCGCGTACTGGGTTGCTCCGACCAAACTTGTCGAGCCACCTCGATCCCGCTCATCTCGGGCATGCGGATGTCCAACAACAGGAAGTTGGGACGGTGCTGACGGTAGAGCTCCAATGCCTCTCTGCCGTTGGAGGCCATGTACACCGGGCCAAACTGAGGCAGATGATGCATCAGCAGGCTGTGCACATGTTGGCGGTAAAGGGTGTCATCTTCAGCAAGGAGGGTGCTCACAGGCCTTGATCGCTAGTCGACCTACTCTATATGTTTCCTACCCTAGAAATCTCTGCGAAGGAAGACAAGGCACTAATGAGCAGTGGCAAAGTCGAGCCAGCGATCCCCTACGGCAGCTACAGGTAGCCCCTCAGGACGGTATTTGATTGACCCGGAACTGTTGCCATTCTTGGCGGGTTCGTTGCAGCATCTGTAGCAGCTCCTCCCACCGTTCGCCTTCGATCAGCCGCTCTATTTTCCCCAACTGGACTTGATAGCCACGCAGGGCGGCCAGGAGCGCCTGTCGGTTGTGACGGGCCATCTCCAGCCCCAACTGCGGGATCCCGCCACCGACACGGCTGGTATCTCGGAACCCGCTGCTGGCCAGGGTGCGAGCCAACTCCAGAATGTCGGGATCCTCCTCTTGGCCGACAGCAGCGATCAAGCCGGCGCCGATCATGACCGGCAAATGGCTGATCCAGGCCACCGCCTGGTCGTGGCGTTTCGGATCGGCCAGGACAACTTCTGCACCGACCGCTGTCACCAGTTCTTTCATCGCCTCGATCGCCTGCGGCTGCGTCTGGGGGAGGGGAGTGAGTACATAGGGCCGCCCCAGAAACAAGCTGGCTTCCGCCGCCTGGATGCCCTGCAACGTCTTGCCGGCCATCGGGTGCCCTCCAACAAACAGCGGCCACAATTCCGTTGCCGGAGCAACAATCGGTTGTTTCACCGAGCCGACATCGCTCACCACCGTCTGCGGCGATAGATGGGGCACCAAGGCCGCCAGCGTGACCAATACCTGCTCCAGGGGGGTGCAGATCACCACCACCTGGGGATCGAAATCAGCCAACTGAGCCAAATCGGTTCCACAGCCCTGCAGCGCTCCCCGTTCCAGCACCGCCTGACAGGTGGCCCGATTGCGGCTGATCCCCCAGACGGGATAACCCTCTTCGCTGAGTTTGAGGGCCAGGGATCCGCCGATCAACCCCAACCCGACAATGGCAATGCGCATGGTTTTCCGTATCTATGGTTACTATTAAGTACTCTGAAACGGCTTGGGGCATGGAGAGACGGCCTTTCCGGATCCCTTCCAGATTAAAACCAGATTAAAGCCAGATTAAAGGCTCCATCCCGCCGCGCAAAAAGCATACAGCGGAGGGATCCAGCAGCTAAGATGGAAGGATGAACTGGGTAACCCCCACAACAGTTCGCCCGGATCTTTCATCTCAGGAGGGGACCGTGCTTCATCGTAGGATCTATCAACTCAGCCGCGAAGGCAAGGATGTGTGGATCTACCTGCGCGATCAGGGACGCTGGCTGGAACGAGCCAAGATCCTCGATATCGAAGGGGATACCATCCTGGTTCGCTACGAAACGGAAGACGAAGAGGAGATTTGCTCCTGGGAGGAGATGATTCGTTTGGAGAGCATCGGAGCTGTTGCCCAGCGCCTTTCCTCCATCCCGAAAGGGGTGCTCAGCACCTCGGATTTGCTCATTTCCGAGGATTGTCCTCCTGCTGAGTTACTGCATTCTCCCTCTTCGCCTCGCGCCACAGAGCCCCTCAGCGAAGAGCATGCCGGCAGCGAGCGCCTTGAAGAGTATTACCTGGATCGGGAAACCTCTGCCGTCCGTGACGGCGAAGCGGAGTCTTTGCTGCCCCTGCGCCTGAACGGAGAAGACCTCAAACGGGCGGATCGGGCCCGAAACGATGTGGAAGGCCAGCGGGAGGGCAACCACGACTGAGCCGCAGTCTTCATGGAAAGCGGCAGAAAGGGATCCCTGGGTAGGATCTATTCTAGGAGGGATCCCCTACGGCAGGGACGAATGGTCAAGGGGCCGTAGAACTCCTCCTGGTAAAGCTCAACCTGCGAGCGAGAAGCCATTAGCAATAGCGACCAGAACACCTGAATCGGGTGGGAAGCCCCGCCACTGCCTTTTAGAGCGCTTTCTTGGCAAAAGTATTGCTGCAGGTCGTCAAAGCTGATTTGGGCGAGACCCTGCTGCCAAAGTTGGGCAAGCAGAGATTCCAGCTCGGCGGCGGTCTCTACGAGGTTTTCTGGGTGGGCCAACTGAGCGACTGCTGATAGCGCTTGCTTGCGAGAAACCCGTTGAGCCAGGGGCCTTGAGGCAGGCTCAAGGCGCTGTTCCAGCAAGGTCTCCAGCTCCTGCAGGTGGCCGATTAGTTCTTTGAGGGTGATGGGCCGAGTCCGACTCGGGCGGGGCACGGCCCTGGGTTGCAACACGCGATCCAGTTGGGCCGACGACCAACTCAGCCAGGGATCCTCCTCCACCTGCACCGGGTTGGTCTCCTCACTTTCTTCGTCTTCCGGCTTCGACAGCGCCATCGCCTTGAGATAGACCAACATAGCGGCATGGAGAAAAGCCTGTCCCGACTCCGACAGGTCATGGCTGCTGGCAGTGGGAGCCATACGGGCTAAAAACCGATCGATGACGTCGATAACCTGCACATCCCACGGGTTAATCTCGCCCCGTTCCGCCAAATCGATAAGCAAAGCAATTGCCTCTTCAGTCGGTGAGTAGGCCATAGTGCCCCTAGCCTCTGTCCCTCACTGTAGCCCCCAAGCGGGATCCCGGCCATCTCCAGCCGGATTCAAACCTCCAGCTCAACTTCTCAAGCCAACCGGCTGTGCAGAGGCGGCGCGATCGTGTAAGAATCGTGTAAGATAGTAGTCCAGCTCTAGCAGTTGCTAGAGTGAGAGTAAGGGCGGTTAGCACAGTGGTAGCGCACTTCCTTCACACGGAAGGGGTCACAAGTTCGAATCTTGTACCGCCCATAGGTTTTGACCTTTAGCAGACAGAGCTCCCCCTTCTCCTGCTGGGTGCTGCTTCTGTCTACAGGCTCCCCCGCCTTTGCTGGGGAGCCACCGCTTATCGGCAACGAGGACAGACAGCTTCCTCCCTGCCCTTAGGCAGGTGCTTCAATCGGGGTAGGCTGGGAAGATGCAGGGCTCCCCTGACTATAACCAACAGCCAGGAGATGCTGCATGAGTCCCTTCACCAACCCTCCTCAATCATTGACTGCCGGCGAGTTTTTATCTCACTTAGAGGAGATAACAGGAGCCTACAAAGTCAAGACGTCTATTATCACCTTTTACAGCAGAATTTGGAGCCAAGCATTCGATCTCAAGTTTTCCAAGGGTCAGTGGGTTTTCGGGTACAGCCCCTACTGGAGAGCGCTTCTGGAAGCCAAGCTCCAAACCAGCGAATACTATCCAATATCTTGCGTTGTCAGGACCTTCACTGACGAAAAACACAAGCGCAAGGCCCCAAATGGCAAAACCGTCTTGATCCCGACCAAAGAGCTAAGGATGTTCTTTCTTCCCGCTCCAGGTCAGGTTATTAAGCTAACTCCAGAGGAATGCTTTGCCTGTCACCATACGGACTCCCAAACAGGAGAGCCACTCCCCCTTGAGCAAGATGTCAAGTTCTTGTAGTGGCGGCAGTGGGAGTTAGAAACTCTGCCGGGGCTGGGGCCATGTAGCTTAACCCCAATCAAGAGCTTGGCTGCAAGCGCAACAGGGATCCGTTGGGGGCATCCGTCAGCAGGTAAAGCAAGCCATCCGGCCCCTGGCGCACATCCCGGATACGGCCAACCGCCCCTTCCAGAAGGCGCTCTTCTGCCACAACGCGATCCCCATCCAGCACCAAGCGCGCCAGGTGTTGCCCGGCCAGCGCTCCCACGAATAGGTTGCCTCGCCATTCGGGGAAAGCCTCTCCTGTGTAGAAAGTCATGCCAGAAGGGGCAATGGAGGGGGTCCAGTGCAGCAGCGGCGAAGCCAATCCAGGAGCTGCCGCCAGTCCTTGACCAACCGGTTCGCCGCTGTACTCCCGACCATGGGTAATCAGGGGCCAGCCGTAGTTGATGCCGGGGGCCAAGATGTTGATCTCGTCCCCACCTTGCGGCCCATGTTCGTGCGTCCAAATGGCTCCTGTATCGGGGTGGCGGGCCATTCCCTGAATGTTGCGGTGGCCGTAGGTAAAAATTTGCGGCAAAGCCCCCGCTTGATTCACGAAAGGATTGTCCGCCGGGATCCCGCCTGTATCCGTAACGCGCAACACCTTGCCAGCAGCATCCCCCAGATCCTGAGCCCGATCCCGCTCGCCGCGGTCGCCGGTGCTGATGTAGAGAAACCCTTCTTCGTCAAAGGCCAGGCGGGAGCCGAAGTGCTGTTGGGCAGGCGTCTTGCGCTCCATGTCAAAGATCACTTCCAGATCCTGGAGTCCCTTCTCCCCCAGGCGGGCCCGCGCCACCCGCGTCCCCCCGCCGCCCGGCCCAGGAGCCGCATAGGACAGGTAAATCCAGCCGTTCTCCGCGTAGTTGGGGTGCAAGGCGATATCCAGCAGCCCTCCCTGGCCGCGGGCAAACACCTCCGGCACCCCGGCAATGGGCTGGGGATCCAACCCCTGCTCGGTAACTCGGCGCAGCCGGCCCGGACGTTCGGTAACCAGGATGGTGCCATCCGGCAGAAAGGCCATTCCCCAGGGATGCTCCAGCCCGCTTGCCAACGTCACCACCCGAAAGCGCTGCTGGCTTTTGGCTCTGGGCAGAGCTTGGGCGTGATCCCCCTGTTGCAGGGACATGACCGTTTCCGGGCTAACCGGGTAGGCCCCCACGGCAGCAGGGACAAATACCCCTCCCAAAAGCAACAAGGAGAGGAGTGGTATCGCCGGGATCCGCATGGCCATTGCCGCCTCGTTTTCGCGATGGATTTTGAGGTCTGAGCTAGCCGATCATTGCTGCTGCTCTTCACAAAAAGATGTACCGATGGGAGCAAAGTTGGCTGCGCACAAGAGTGGGGAGCTCCCTGTTCCCTTGCGGCCTTGGGTTAGCCTTGAGGGCGGCGATCTGTCCCCAACCCATGCTGGAACCCGGCGAGATCTTCGGCCAATTCCCCGCCTGCCCACCCCAGCGGCAAACCTGCGGATCCCTGCAGGAACTCCAGATCCATCCCAGAGGGATCCAATTGCTCTGCAGGCAGGGCTGCTGGTCTGTGCAGGTGCTCACCCCTCGTCTGCTGCGGCTGCGCTTTAGCCCCAGCGGCGAGTTCTTGCCCCGCCGCTCTTGGGATGTGGCTCTGGCGGATGAAGAGTGGCCGCCGGCTTTTTTTGAGCTGCAGGAAAGCCCCACCCAAGTTCACCTAGCCACCTCTCAGGTGCAACTGCAGATCGACCGGGATCCCCTCCGCTTTAGCTTTCGCGATCCCCAAGGCCAGGTCTTTTGTGCCGATCTCCCCGCCGGCCTCAGTTGGGGATCCGATGACATCCGCCTGGTCAAATCCCTCCACCCCGCCGAGCGCATCTACGGCCTGGGAGAACGGGCTGGCCTGCTCAACAAGCGGGGCCGGCGCTACAGCCACTGGACCCGCGACTGCTGGGGCTACGACGCCCAGAGCGACAACCTCTATCTGGCCATTCCCTTCGCCCTGGTTCTACGTCCTGGCCTCTCCTACGGCCTTTTTCTGCACTGCACCCACTGGAGCCAGTTCGACCTGGGCCAGGCGGATCCTAAACAGTGGGCCATCGAAGTGCGCGCCCCCGAGCTGGACTACTACCTCATCTACGGCCCCACCCCCGCCCTGGTGCTCCAGACCTACACCCAGCTCACCGGGCGAACCCCCCTGCCTCCTCTCTGGGCCCTCGGCTACCAGCAGTGTCGCTGGAGCTACGCCAGCGCCGCCCAGGTTCTGGCTGTCGCCAAGCAATTTCGCCAGCGCCAGATCCCCTGCGACGCCATCTACCTGGATATTGACTACATGCGCGGCTACCGGGTCTTTACCTGGGATCCCCGCCGTTTCCCTGAACCAGCCCAGCTCATGGCCCAGCTTCACGAAGCCGGCTTCCGAGGGGTAGCCATTGTCGATCCCGGCGTCAAGTTCGATCCCGAAGCTGACTACGCCGTCTTTGACGAGGGCCTGGCCCAGGACTTCTTCATTCGCCGCGCCGATGGCCACCTCTTCCACGGCTATGTTTGGCCGGGCAAAGTCCTCTTTCCCGACTTCTCGTGCCCCGAAGTGCGGCGGTGGTGGGGATCCTGGCAACGGGTTCTCACCCAAGCCGGTGTGGATGGCATCTGGAACGACATGAACGAGCCGGCCCTCAACGACCGCCCCTTCGGCGACGGCGGCCAGATCGTGGATATCCCCCCCGACGCCCCCCAAGGCCCTCCTGAGGAGCGCACCACCCACGCCGAGGTACACAACCTCTACGGCCTGCTCATGGCCCGCGCCTCCCGCGAGGGTCTAGAACAGCTCAACCCCGCCCGGCGCCCCTTTGTCCTCACCCGCTCCGGCTTTGCCGGGATCCAGCGCTGGGCTGCCGTCTGGACAGGCGACAACCAATCCTCCTGGGAACACCTGGAGATGTCCCTGCCCATGCTCCTCAACCTGGGCCTGTCGGGAGTTAGCTTTGTCGGGGCCGACATCGGCGGCTTCGGGGGCAATGCCACTCCTGAACTGTTTGCCCGCTGGATGCAAATGGGGATCCTCTACCCCCTCATGCGCGGCCACAGCGCCCTGGGCACCCGTCCCCACGAGCCCTGGAGCTTTGGCCCTGAGGTGGAAGCCATTGCTCGGCAGGCCATCCAGCTTCGCTACCGGCTTCTGCCCTACCTCTACAGCCTCTTCTGGGAGTCCAGCCAAACCGGCTCCCCCATCCTGCGCCCCCTGTTCTACGAATTTCCCGACGATCCCCAGACCTACGAGATCTCGGATCAAGCCCTGCTGGGATCCGCTCTTCTGGCTGCCCCCGTCGTCCGCCCCGGCGTCCGCTGCCGCGCCGTCTATCTCCCCGCAGGCACTTGGTTTGACTGGTGGACAGGCCAAGCCCAGCGCGGCCCCGGCTCCATCCTCGTCCCCGCCTCTCTGGAGCAGCTTCCCCTGTTTGTGCGCGGCGGCTCCATCCTTCCCCTGGCTCCTCCCTGCCAATCCACCGCCCACCTGCGCCGCGACCAGCTCCACCTCCGCCTCTATCCCGGCGACGGCAGTTTCACCCTCTACGAAGACGACGGCCAAACCCTCGCCTACCAAAGCGGCCATTGGGCCACCACCACTTTCTGCCTGCGCCAAGAAGCCCACCAGCTCATCCTGGAGATCCAGCCGCGCCAGGGCAGTTGGATCCCGCCCCAACGCAACTGGATCCTCGAGCCCCTCGGCCAGAGCCCGCTTATTTTGGCAGACAGCGGACAAGCCCAGCAGATTCGCCTGCCCACTCCAGAAGGATCCCGCCCCTAGCCCACTGCCCTCACCGCCTCCAGCAGTTCGCGGTTGTCCCGCTTGAAGATGGGCAGCCACTCCACATGCTGATAGCGCAGGATCCCTTGGCTGTCCACCACAAAATAGGCCCGCCGCGTCCCCAAAAAACTGTCTACCCCATAGAGCTGGCTCACCTTCCTATCCACATCGCTTAGGAGGGGAAACTCCAGCTTAAGCTGCTCGGCAAAAGCTTCGTGTCGAGAGAGGGGATCGCTACTGATGCCCAGGATCTCACACCCTGCCGCCCGAAAAGCTCCCCAATCCTCCCGAAAGCAGCGCATCTCGCTTGTGCACACCGGCGAGAAGTCCGCCGGGTAAAAAGCCAGCAACACCTTGCTCTTGCCTCGGTAGGCCCCCAGCGAAATCGTCGCCCCCTTCGGGATCCCTTTCCCCACTGCAGGCAGGTTGAAGTCAGGAGCTGCAGTCCCAATCACAATCCCCATAAAGCCGTCCGAAACCTTAAGATCCCCTCACCAGTCTAACGGCGAATCCGGATCCCTTGCTGCGTCTGGAGGGGTTATGGTGGGTGGTATTGACATATGGGTTGAGGTGGGGGTAAGGTAGTAAAGCGCCAGCAAGGCCACCGGCCACGGCGCG